>JBGSIK010000084.1:0-4592 GCA_041742575.1 Candidatus Krumholzibacteriia bacterium | reverse complement strand
GGTCGATGTCGCGCTGGCGGAGGGTTTGGCTTTCGTCGCCCAAGGCCTGCGGGGACTTCGAATATTCGATTCGTCGAACCCCGCCCCTCCCACGCTCCTTGACCGGATTGCCCCCCAGGGGGGCTCCGCAGTCCGCGCCATCACGACTGACAGCGTGTTTGTGTATGGGACATCGCTTGGCGCCGGGGAGTTGTTCGTTGCCGAAGCGGACGCCCACGGCCAGCTGCGGCTTCGGGGCTCGGCGGGAGCGCCTCAGGGGGTTCTCGATCTCGTCTGCGCGGACGACTACGTCTATCTGGCAGCCGAGCCGGGAGAAGTGCACCGGTACGACGTGCGCGATCCCTATGCGCCGACGGGGCAGTTCTATGCGCTTTTCGCAGCCGGCGCGGAACGCCTGGCGGTCGCTGACAGCGTCCTCTACGCGGCGAGCGGCGGCGAGACCATATCGATCCTTCCGATCGGGAGCGCGGATCCGCCCGTTCAGCTCCGCATCGCCGGCGCCAGTACGCGCGCGATCGCGGTGGACAGCACGTTCGCCTACGTGGGGAGCGAGAGGAGCGAACTCGTCCTGGTCGGCGTCGAAGATCCTGGTTCGCCGCAGGTGCTGGCGCGGTTGCTCGTGGATGGCGCCGCGGAGGATGTGTGCATCGAAGGCGATCGCCTCTACCTCCTCACTTCAGATGCGGCCCCAAGCGGAAAGAACGGGATCGCGGTCTACGACGTCTTCTACCCGGATATCCCCCGGCGTGTCGCGTTTGTGCCCATTACCGTGCGCGGTAAAAGAATGGGAGTGGTGCGCGGTGTGGCGTACGTGGCGGCGGGACGCGGCGGGCTCGAGGTTGTGGACCTGTCGAGCCCCACGGGTGCGCGCGTGATCGGCGCCATCGGCACCGACGGCGAATCGGCGCAGGTTGCGATATCGAGCTGGATCGTCTTTGTCGCCGACGGGGAATCGGGACTCTACACCGCCCCGGTCCAGGAATGCGCGGGTGAGTGATCGCCGTAGTCTCGCGGAGCGGCAAACGGCAGGTCGGCGGGTAGTCTGAGGCTTTGATCTTTCTTGGCCGTGATAGTTGGCCTTTGTTAAGATGCGCGGTAAAACGACGCGGAATGATCGTTGTGATCCCGGAGGCTTGCAATGAAGTTCGATCCCAATGCACATCGAAACGTCATTCGAACGTCTGGCGGCGAGGCGACTATCTTTGACCTTTCCTCCTTGAGTCGTCATGACGGCCGTGTCGAGCGGTTGCCGTACTCGATTCGCGTGCTCTTGGAGGGCGCGCTTCGGAACAACGACGGGTACCGCGTCACGGACGACGATATCGAGAAGCTGCTCACGTGGAGCCCCCAAACGGCTGGAGCCACGGAGATCGCCTTCATGCCGGCGCGCGTGATCCTGCAGGATTTCACCGGTGTGCCGGCCATTGTCGATCTGGCGGCGATGCGGTCGGCGATGCACCGGATGGGGAAGGACCATCGCCGCATCAACCCGCAAGTGCCCTGCGATCTCGTGATCGATCACTCCGTCCAGGTTGATTTCTTCGGCTCCCCCGAGGCGCTGCAGCGGAACGTCAAGCGCGAGTTCGAGCGGAACCGGGAGCGGTATGAGTTCCTCAAATGGGGCCAGCAATCGTTCGAGAACTTCCGCGTGGTGCCGCCAGCCACCGGAATCGTGCACCAGGTGAACCTGGAGTACCTCGCCCGGGGCGTGTTCACGGAAAATAAAGACGGGGAACGGGTGGCCTACCCGGACAGCCTCGTCGGCACCGACAGCCACACTACAATGATAAACGGCCTGGGTGTGTTGGGCTGGGGGGTGGGTGGTATTGAAGCGGAAGCGGTCATGCTGGGTGAGCCCATCACCATGCTCATGCCGCACGTGGTGGGATTCAGATTCAAAGGGAAGATGAAAGAGGGCATCACGGCGACCGACCTGGTGCTCACGGTTACGGAGATCCTGCGCGCGAAAGGCGTGGTGGGGAAGTTCGTGGAGTACTTCGGAGAGGGGCTCTCGGGCCTGACGCTCCCCGACCGGGCCACGCTCGCCAATATGGCCCCCGAGTACGGGGCGACCATGGGGTTCTTTCCCGTCGATGACGAGACGCTCCGTTACTACCGGCTCACCGGCCGCGGGAGAGAGCAGGTGGAGCTCGTCGAGACGTACCTCAAGGCGCAAGGAATGTTCTTCTCGCCCGGTGCCCCCGAACCGGTTTATTCGGAGGTCGTGGAGTTGGACCTCGCCGCGGTCGAGCCCAGCGTGGCGGGCCCGAAACGGCCCCAGGACCGCATTCCCGTGCGTGGATTGAAACGAAAGTTCCGTGCGCTCCTGCGCGCACCTGTGAAGGATGGCGGATACGAGCTGGACGAGCGGCATGCCGCGTTGGCGGTAGCGGTCGCCGAGGGGGGTGGGTACGAGATCGCGCACGGCGCCACCGTGATCGCGGCGATCACGAGCTGCACGAACACATCGAATCCGAGCGTGATGATCGGCGCCGGCTTGCTGGCGAAGAAGGCGTGCGAGAGAGGGCTTGGTGTCGCCGGGTACGTGAAGACGAGCCTCGCGCCGGGATCGCCGGTGGTGACGGAATACCTCCGCGAGTCCGGTCTGCAGGGCTACCTCGACCGGCTGGGGTTTCAGACCGTGGGTTATGGATGCACGACGTGCATCGGCAACAGCGGCCCGCTCCCGAAGCCGGTCGAGGACGCCATCCGGCACGGAGATCTCGTGGTCGCGAGCGTGCTCAGCGGCAACCGGAACTTCGAAGGCCGGGTGCATCCGCTCACGCGCGCTAACTTTCTCGCCAGCCCTCCGTTGGTAGTCGCGTACGCGCTGGCGGGGACGGTCGATATCGACCTCGAAACCGATCCGATCGGCAAGGATCGAGACGGCGGCGAAGTCTTCCTCCGCGACATCTGGCCTTCCAACGAAGAGATCGAGCGCGTCATCGCAAAGACGATTCGTGCCCGGGCCTTCGAGACGCGCTACGCCAACGTGTTCAAGGGCGACGAAACCTGGAACGAGATCCGTGTCACCGGCTCCGACCTCTACGATTGGCGCGATGGCAGCACCTACATCCAGGAGCCGCCGTTCTTCGCCAGCTTGAGCGATGAACCCGGGCCCATCCGGCCGATCGCGGGCGCGCGCGTGCTGGTGCTCCTCGGCGACTCGGTCACCACCGATCACATTTCACCCGCGGGTTCGATCGCGCAGGATAGCGCCGCCGGACGCTATCTGGTGTCGCGTGGAGTGGCGCCCGCTGACTTCAACACCTACGGTTCGCGGCGCGGCAACCACGAGGTGATGGTGCGGGGGACGTTCGGCAACATCCGGCTTCGCAACCGCCTGGTTCCGAATTCGGAGGGGCCGCGAACGCTGCACTTCCCCGAAGGCAAAGAGATGACGATCTATGAAGCGGCACTCGAGTATCAGGCGGCAGGTGTGCCGGCATTGGTTTTGGCGGGGAAGGAGTACGGGGCGGGGTCGAGTCGCGACTGGGCGGCCAAGGGGGCGGCATTGCTGGGTGTGCGCGCGGTGATCGCGGAGAGCTTCGAACGTATCCACCGGAGCAACCTGATCGGAATGGGAATCCTGCCGCTGCAGTTCAAAAGCGGAGAGTCGGTCGCATCGCTGGGGCTCAAGGGGGACGAGACTTACGACGTGGTGGGACTGGACGACGGCGTTCAGCCTGGCCAGACCGTAGGTGTGGTGGCGAACGGTCCCGGCGGCCGCAAGAAGGAGTTCGACGCGACCGTCCGCATCGACACGCCCGTCGAGGTTTCCTACTATCGAAACGGCGGCATCCTGCAAACAGTCCTCCGCCGCCTTGCGTCTTCGTGAAGCTCCCCAGGTCGTTTCCCATGGTCACCATGGCGAGGGTGGGGAGCGGCGCGAGGGAGAGGGCCGTCATGGGCACTCTCGGGCACGGCTCCCTACGGCCTACCGTGCCCGTGGCAGTTCCAAGCTCGACGGTCGCCTCGTCCCACGCAGAATGTTCTTAGGCGCGGGACGCTTCGCAGGTTGTCGGCTCGCAGATGGACCCACTTATTATTGCTCGCCGACAAACGGCCCGTTCGGCCCATGACGGCCCTCTCCCTCGCGCGCGCGGGCGTGTTCCATTGACTTTTCGAGGTCGGCTGACCTATTCTGCCAGACGAGGTCGCTCGGACATTTCGCTTCGGTTTTTTCCAGCTGCGCGCGATGAACACACCCGACTCGACAGCGATGCCTGGTAAGTCGCCGCCGGCGCGGCTACGCGGCCGGATCGTCCGCGGTGGGGCCTGGCTCGGCGCGCGCTATGGTCTACGCCAGTGCCTGAACGTCATTCGCGTCATCATCGTCGCGCGTATCGTTACCCCGGCCGACATCGGTCTGATCGGCATGGCGGCGCTCGCGATCACCCTCGTGCGGGTGTTCACAGAGACCGGCCTGCAACAGGCGGTCATCCATGGGCGCGACGAATCGCGCGACACGCTCGACACCGCGTGGTCGTTGCTCCTGATCCGAAACGCCGTGATCACCGTCGTGCTCGCCGCCGGTGCGGGCGTTGTCGCCGGCTTCTTCTCCGAGCCGCGAGCCGAGGGCGTGGTGCGCC
>JBGSIK010000083.1:0-9550 GCA_041742575.1 Candidatus Krumholzibacteriia bacterium | reverse complement strand
TAGCACATAGATGGAAATGATCACCATCCACGTTGTCGGCGACAGCGTGATCGGATACGCGATGCCGATCAGAATGGATCCAACGCAGATCGTGGAGGCGATTGCGTAAGCCAGAATGGTCTGGATCTTCTTCCTGTAAATGAGCCAGCCCAGAAAAGGAGAGCTCAGGGTGATCAGGATCACCGACATCGATGCGATGCCCCCGATACGGCCCATGACCACGCCGTCCTTCACCACTGTCTTGAGGAACGTCTCGCCCTCGGTGACACCGATCTTGGCCAACGGCCAGAGGGACGTGAGTGAAATCGCCGTGGCGGCCAGGAACGACGAGGTCACGAGGACGATCATCACAATCGTGAAACCGATGAAGAGGTTGAACCCGGCCGGGCCGAGCGTTTTGCGGGCCACCTCGGCCATCGACTTCCCGCCCTCGCGCATGCTGATGAAGAGTGCCGTGAAATCGTGGACGGCTCCAATGAAGATGCCTCCCAAGACGCACCACAGCCACGCGGGAACAAATCCGTAGAGGATGGCCATGGTGGGGCCCAGTATCGGCCCGGCTCCGGCGATGGCCGAGAAATGGTGGGCGAAGACCACATAGGTCTTGGTCGGCACGTAATCCCTTCCGTCACATTTGGTTACGGCCGGGGTCGCGTGTTTGACATCTTCGCCGAGTATGCGGCCGATATAGCGCGAGTAGAAGCGGCTGGCCAGTACGAAGGCGGCGACGGCGATGACGAGAATCACGAGAATGTTCATGTTCTCCTCCGGGCGCTCCGGGCACTGATGTTGTCACCAAATATAGTCATCCGTTAATAGTCAAGCTAGCGTATCACGGGTGAAAGCCGGGAGGCAATACCAGATCCTTTGGCGCCTCCTGTTGGCGAATCGTTTTCGATGCGGGGGATAACTTAGCAGAGTTCGTGCCACTGACACCTCCCGAACTCCGCCACTGGTGCCGGGGTGCGCCATGAATCCCGCCGCCACCCCAATGGTAACCGCTCCCCAAAGCCTGGCTATGCCCGAAAATAGTAGGTACAATGGCAGACGGATGCTTCATCCTTGCATTCGCGTGACATTGCGTCCAAATGTAGAGCGCTGGAAGCTTGGCCTCGGACCTGTCTGCACCCATCCGGATACCGACGAATGTCGTTGCCACAGAATGTCCCGACGGGTTCGATCCACTTGACAAGAGACTCACGTTGAACGCTGGAAGGAGTACTTCAGAATGAAGCACGTTCACAAGTTCACGCTGGCGTTGATCGGTTGTGCGTCGCTGGTGCTTCCGATTCGCTTGTCTGGCCAGCAAGCGGGTGAGCGTGCGTCGATGCTGACGGCCCAAATCGATTCCCTACGGACAGAGGGGAAATTCGCGGAAGCGTTGGGAGCAGCGAAGGAACTGCTCAAGCTCAGACAGGGCGATACGTCATCCAAACGCTTCGAGCTTGTTGACGCCGAAGAATATGTCTCGACCCTGGAATTCGTTGTGGGCTTGCCTGCTACAATTCAACTGGAATTGGCGAAGGCGTATGACTGGCTGGCGGAAATAACAGAACACTTCCAGAATGCCGCATATGCCCCATATAGTGAAGACTTGGCCATTGCCGAGACGCAATTGGCGGTTTTCGCCGAGGTTCTTGGCAGCGAGCACCCGGATGCGGCGAGGAGCCTCAATATCCTCGGCAATATCCTCTACACCCGAGGGGACTTTGCAGGGGCGGAACCATCCTATCATGAAGCACTTGCCGTCCGTCAAAAAGCCCTTGGCAATGAACATCCCGATGTCGCCACGAGCCTCCACAACCTCGGCAATCTCCTCTACGCGCAAGGGCACTATACGGAGGCCGAACCGCTCTATCAAGAGGCCCTCTCGATCAGTCGAAAAACCCTTGGCAATGAACACCCCGATGTCGCCAGGAGCCTCGACAACCTCGGGAATCTCCTCGAGAACCGAGGGGGCTACGCGGGGGCCGAATCGCTCTATCAGGAGGCCTACTCGATCCGTCGAAAGGTCCTTGGCAATGGACACCCCGATGTCGCCAGGAGCCTCGATAACCTCGGCAATCTCCTATACGAGCAGGGGCATTATGCGGAGGCCGAACCGCTCTATCAGGAGGCCCTTTCGATTCGTCGAAACGCCCTTGGTAATGGACACCCAGACGTTGCCGCGAGCCTCGATAACTTCGGCGATCTCCACTACGCGCAAGGGGAATACGCGGGGGCCGAACCGCTCTATAAGGAGGCCTTCTCGATTCGTCGAAAAGCCCTTGGCAATGAACACCCCGATGTCGCCAGGAGCCTCGACAACCTCGGCACTCTCCTTTGTGAGCAAGGCAACTACGCTGCAGCAGAGCCCCTCTTACGGGAAGCCCTCGCGATCCGTCGAAAAATCTGGGGGACCGACCATCCGGCAGTGGCTACCAGCCTTGGGGATCTTGGGATTCTCCTATCCCAGCAAGGGGACTATGCTGGGGCGGAACCGCTTTTTCGCGAAGCCCTCGCGATCGGACGAGAATTCTCAGATAACGACCCCGGGGCGGTGGCGTGGGCCCTCAGCATTCTCGGAATCCTCCTTTATGAGAAAGGGGACTACGGCGAAGCGGAGCCGCACTTGCGTGAAGCCCTCGCGATCGATCGAAAAGTCTACGGGAATGCGACTCCGGACGTGGCCACGGATCTCCATAACCTAGGAACCCTCTTCTACCTCAAGGAGGACTACGGGAAAGCAGAGCCGTTCTTTCGAGAGGCGCTTGCAATCTGGCGAGAAGTCTTTGGGAACGAACACCCACATACGGCGATGAGCGTCGCGAACCTCGGATCCCTCCTTTCTGACGAAGGGATTTACGAAGAAGCGGAGCCGCTTTGTCGAGAGGCGCTCGCGATCCGGCGAAAAGTCTTGGGGAGCAACCACCCGAATGTGGCCGGGAGTCTCAATGACATCGGAACCCTCCTCTATCGCAAAGGGGACTATGCGGGGGCCGAGCGTGAATTGTCGCAGGCCGCTATGGTGTGGGACGCGTCGCGATCGCGCGTAGATACGGACTTCAAAAGAGCGACCTTTCGTCCATCGCCGTACCCGACTCTTGCGGCCACGCGCCTCGAGACTCGCAAAATGACCGAGGCGTGGCCCGCGGTGGAGAAAGATTCGGGACGTGCTCTGATGGACCTGTTGGTCGCAGCGGAGAGCCGCCCCCTCACCCGCGCCGAAGCTGCCGTTGAAGATTCGCTGAAGATGGTGTTGGATGGTCTCGAGCGCGAAGTCGCCGCGTATCAAGAGGCGAGCGTAGCAGACACGACGGGCGAGGCTTTAAAGGAGTTCAACGATGCTCGCGAGCAACTGATCGCGGTGGAGGCCGAGTGGGCGAAGTTCCAGGGAGAAATGTCTGCGAAGTACGCAATCATCGAAGGCCAAGCGTACCCGTTGGACAAAGTGCAGAAAAACCTCGACGGCGAGACAGCCATCCTTGGGTGGCTGGATGTGGGTAAAGGGAAAAAGGGATGGACGTCCTGGGCTTACCTCATCCGACGCCAAGGGCCGGTGGCGTGGGCACGGCTCGGAGACCCGTCGGATTCCAGCGGGACATCTCCGTTCGATCACATGGGCGTATACCGCGATCTCCTCGGATCCTTCGGTTCCGTCGGACTCGGCACGGCTGGAGCGATCCGAGCCGGCGCAAAACGATGGTCCGAACGATTGGCTCCGCTCGCCAAGAACCTGAAAGACATCAAGCACCTTATCGTCATCCCCTCGGGAGCCATGCTCGGGGTCCCCGTCGAGGCGCTGGTGGACGATCAGGGCCGGTATCTCGCGGATCAATGCGACATCTCGTATGTCCCCTCCGCGACGATCTACACCTGGCTCGAGGAGCGATCGCAAGCACGCCGAGTGGATGTGGCTACTCAATCGCTTCTCGTGGGGGACCCTCCCTTCCAAGAAGCACATCTCGCCGCGATGGAGCAAGGGGGCAAAATAGAGAGCGCATGCATCGGGCACGGCGAATCGTCCACGGATGCCGCTGCCGCTCGTTACGTGCTCGCCCGCAACACGGAGGCGCTTGCGAGTCTCCATCGTCTCCCGTGCACTCGGATGGAGGTCGAGACCATCGCGGCCTTGCTTCAGCGGCCGAAGATTCTGGTGGGCCCTGACGCCTCAGAGCAGGCGCTTGCGGCGATGGCGGACACAGGAGACTTGAGAAAATATCGAACCCTCCACTTTGCCACGCACGGATTCGTGGACGACGAAAGACCCGATCGCTCAGCCCTCATTCTCTCCCAGGTCAATCTCCCCGATCCCCTGGAAGCGGCGATGGCGGGGACACGGATCTATGATGGGTTAGTTACGGCTAGGGAAGTTCTTCGCGAGTGGAAGCTCGACGCGGATCTCGTGACGCTCAGTGCGTGCGAGACGGGTCTGGGGCAGGTTGTCGGTGGCGAAGGTTATGTGGGGTTCGCCCACGCCTTCCTCCAGGGGGGGGCGCGGAGTCTCCTGGTGAGTCTGTGGAAGGTGGAAGACCGGGCGACTTCCCTCTTGATGCGGCGGTTTTATGAGAACTGGACGGGCGCATACGAAGACACCCGACACGGCCACAAGGGCAAGGCAATGTCGAAGGCTGAGGCCCTACAAGAGGTGAAGCAGTATCTCCGCACCTACACGGGCGAGAACGGAGAAAGGCCGTTCGAACATCCATACTTCTGGTCCGCGTTCATCCTAATTGGAGATCGGAACTAGGGTGCGGGCTCCCCTCTCTCCGCAGCACCTGCTTATTCGCCAACATTGGTCCACCGAACTCCGTTCCCTTGTCCGAAGCC
Source organism: Candidatus Krumholzibacteriia bacterium (assembly GCA_041742575.1). GTDB lineage: Bacteria > Krumholzibacteriota > Krumholzibacteriia > WVZY01 > JAKEHA01 > JBGSIK01. The sequence goes on along the minus strand of JBGSIK010000083.1, from coordinate 4,741 downwards.
GAAATGATTCGGGCTCGCGGTGCATTGCGCCGCGAGCCCGGCCCTGCCCAAGCTCGATCGGTGTAGACGCCTGCACGCTGCGCGCGGTCTCATACCCCGGCGGCCCTCAATCTTTCGGACCGAAGAGCCCGTAAGCGTAGTCGGGGTATCGAACATCGCGACGGTACTCCTCCGGCCATTGATACACCCGAGCCTCGCTGCTGCCGTCTGCCCCCTTGACTCGTATACGACTATCGACAGCCCAAACGCCCTCCGTGACGAACGCCACTCTTTCTGTCGCGTGTCGCTCCGACCAGCTATCCACCTCGCCCATGAGGGTGGTTTTGCCACGCTCCACGGTGACTTTGATCCGATCCGCCACTGTCTTGGTGACGGCATTGTGCGCGAGACGGTCCACGATGCGAGTCTTGATGACCGCGTCGGTAAGACTATCCTGACGAACAAGGGCGATGTTGTCCACGATATCGCGGACGCCTGCGGCCCGGGCAGCGGCCTCGTGGGCGTGTGCCTTGAGCCAGAAACTATTGACCTCGCCCGCGAGCACGGCGATGCCGTCGTGAACTCTGACGTCCAGGTCCTGGCCGCGCAGCGCATAGTCGGAGTCGAAAGACAACTGAACGGCCTCCAGAATATCGGCATCGTTCAAGCCCCGCTCGCTCACTTCGAGCAGGTTCGTGACGGCCGCCACGCCGACGACATTTAGAGCATCCGTGAGCGCGACCTGCTTCTGGTAGTAGGTAGGTACATCGCCGCGAAGCTCGACCGCGCCGTATCGCACCGAAACCGTCACGCTGTCCAAGTCCATGCGGAGATCCTTGGCCAAAACATCGAGCACTGCACGCTGTATCTCCGCATCGGTTGGAATCGCCGCGCTGCCACGAGTGCCGTTGTCCGGGACCGGAATAACTTCGATCTTGTTGTTTACGCCTTTCACCCCCGGCGTCCACCAAGCTTCGTTGGCCGCGCGCTCCTTCTCGAACACACTGCTGACGGCGCCGATCAGCGTGATTTTGCCATCGTCCACCATCACGTTCACCGGGCAATCGCTGAGATAAACGTCATTTTCGAACGCGGCCAAAACGTCGCGTTTCACGGTTTCGTCGGGGCGGTATTCGTCGCGGGCGATGCTGAGTTCGGTGTCGATCGCCCGGACCCCCGCCACTTCACCGGCGACAAGGCTCGCCTCCTCGAGCTCCGCGAGGGAATGGACCTGGCCGAGGAGTGAAACGATACCGTCCTCGACCTCAATCCTCACTTCGCCGGCGCCCCTCAGCAGCGAATCCCCCTCGAATCGCCGCAGGATGTCGTCTTGGATAGCTCCGTCGGATCGCTGCACGGGCTCCACGACCATCGCATCTATGATGCCACGAACCCCGTCGATTTTTTGTGCCTCGAGGCTCGCGAGCCGTCTCGCAGTGATGTCCTTTACCGTACCGGACAGCGTGACGATTCCCTCATCAGCGGCAACTCGGACATCGGCAGCGTCGATGCGCGGGTCATCGCGGAGCGCCTCGGTGACCCAGAAGGATATGGTTTCATCGTCGGGCCGGTCCGAAGCCCTTGCGAGACTTGCCGTGATAACGAGGACTGAAAGTACTCCCAGCCAGGTGAATGCGCTTCGAATCATTCTTGTCTTCATCGCAACGCCTCCTCGTGTTCGCGTAAACATGCCGCCTGGATTTCCAGTGCCCCGCGCTGCGAGGCAATAGTCAGCCGTCATCTTCGGACGTGGGAGCCCGAAGGCCCCCACGTCCGCGTGGCGCTACCCTGTCTTCAATACGACATACCGTGAATACTCGCCGTCCTTGACAAGCAGAAGCACGGGCGCATGCTCTTTGTTTTCAGCTAGCGCTGCCTTGAACTCGCCCGTGTTGGCGACCGGCTTCCGGTTGACCTCCTCGACCAACACGCCCGGCCGCATCCCCGCCAGATCGGCCGAGGAGCCCGGGGCGACGTGGGTCACGACGACGCCTTTCTCGGCCCGCAGCCCCAATTCCCGGGCCAGGTCCGGCGTCAGATTCTGAATGGAGAGCCCGAGATCGCTCATGGCATGGGCCGTCGAGCGCTCCGTCTGACCCGTGCTGGGTTGTTTTCCGATGGTCACATCCAAAGACTGCCGCTTGCCGTCGCGCAGAACGACCAGCGTCATCTTATTGCCCGGTCCCGCCATTGCGATTTCATTGCGCAGATCGCTGCTGCGGGCCACTGGCCGGCCACTCAGTGTCAGGATCACGTCGCCCTCCTGCAGTCCCGCTTTAGAGCCCGGGCTGTTCTCCATCACCTGCGAGACCACGACCCCGTTACTGTTGTCGAGGCCAAATGACTTCGCGAGGTCGGGAGTGAGATCCTGAATGATGACTCCGAGGTAACCGCGTGTGACGGCGCCATGGGTTATGAGCTGGTCGCTGATGGCCTTCGCCATCTTGATGGGGATGGCGAAGCCCACTCCGACGTTGCCGCCCGAACCGCCCACGATCGCGGTGTTCATGCCGATGACTTTACCCTCGAGATCGACCAGCGGTCCGCCGGAGTTCCCTGGATTGATCGCAGCGTCGGTTTGTATGAAATCCTCATAGTCAGTGATCCCGACGCTGCTCCGGCCGGTGGCGCTGACAATGCCTGCGGTGATGGTGTGTGAAAGACCGAACGGGTTGCCGACGGCTATGACCCATTCTCCGGTCACCAACGAATCGGAATCGCCGAGCGGTAGGCTGTTCAACTTGTCCGCTTCGATCTTGATGACGGCCACGTCTGACTGCGGGTCGGTGCCGATGGTTTTTGCAGTGAATACGCGTCCGTCTTGAAGCGTGACGGTCACTTTGTCGGCCTCACCGATGACGTGGTCGTTGGTAAGAATGTAGCCTTTTGGAGAAATGACGAAGCCGGATCCTTGCCCGACCAAGTGCTGCGGTTGCCCGCCGTCGTTGCCGAAGAACCGTCTCAGAAAATCGTCTCCGAAGGGATCGCCCTGCACGGAACCGAAGAACTGGACGGGTTGGTTGCGTACGGTCTTGTCCACTCGTATGAACACAACCCCAGAGGAAACGCTCTTCGCAACGGAAGCAAACGCCCTCCCCATTTGTCTGAGGTCCTGGATACCTTGATCCTTCGGCTGAGCCGGGGTCGAGCACGCCGCTATAAGGACCCCCAGGACCATTATCGACGCCCCCATGCCCCGCAGTGTGGAGCCGCGGGTGGTTCCAGTGAACGTCAATGCGTTTCTCATCGGTTTTTCCTCCCGTTCTTGAACGTATGGTCGAGGTCGACCCGCGATGCCGATTCGGATGGGAACCAGGGGTCACTCCACTCGTGGTCGCTCTTCTTCCCGTTGCGGGCCGTCCATCGATCGTGTAATTGTGCGAGATTTCGGTACGCTTTCCCGAAAGCGACACGGAGTGTAAGGTAGAGGTTTTCATTGGTGTCGGAATTGCCCGTGTTGCATTCGACGACGATAGGCTTGCGCGGCGCCGTGAGCACCAGCTTCACCAGGTACGCGTGTTTGCCCGGCGAATCCCCGTGCAACGAATCGATCGCCACGCGGCAATGTCGTACGGGAATGCCGGACCTGGCGAGCTTCGAAGCCATCTTGAGCACGTAGTCCTTGGTGGGCGCATGGTCCATTCGCCCCGCGTCGTGCCGGAACGTGATCTCCACGGGAAAGGGCAAGGCGTTTGCGTCGTCCGGCGCGATCTCCGATTCGGCGCCGGCGACCGGTTCACGCTCGAGCGTCACCCCTATCTTTTCGATCAACTCCTCGACGTCGAACGGTTTTGCCAGCAAAGCAGTGGCGCCCAACCGCTCGGCCTGTTCATAGGCGGCTTCATCGGCGAAGGCCGACACCAGGATGATGGGCAGAGCGTCTCCGAAATCGTGCGCGCTCTGGAGCACTTGCATCCCGGTGAAGCCGGGCATGCGGATGTCCGACACGACCAGATCTGCAGGTCGGATGGCGCCGTGCGCGTCGAGATACCCCAGCTTTCGCATAAGGGTCATGCCATCGGGGCATTCGATCACGTCGTAACCGGCCCGTTCCAGGGACCAGGCCAGCAAACGCCTCATTTCAACATCGTCCTCCGCGAGGAGGATGCTGGGCTTTCTGCGGTTTGCCGCTTGTGTGAACGCTTGGGCGCGTTCGCTTCGATTCTCTGCGGTCTTCTTCTTCATTTTGCGTCCTCCTCGCGGAGTGGAACGTTGTTGGGTGATGTTGCCCGCGGTTGTCGCCGCCTGAGGCCATTTCGTCTGCGCCATCAGCATGGCAGAAACCGTGCCGGACTATCTGATTGTGATTTAACAAGATGCGCGTTGCCGTACTGAGGCGTCCGGCCACGCTGTGGCGCCATGCCCCAGTGGTGAACGGACGACGAGGGAAGGAAAACGCACGGGAGTGAAGGCTCGATCGGGCGGTACCTTGGCCCGGAAGAGCCCCCAAGGAAGGGACAACAAGGCGGGAATGCCGCGCAGGTGACGCGTTCGCCCCGTCAGGAACCGGATCCCTGAAGGTGCTGGAGCTTGCGATAGAGGGTCTTTCGGTCCAGTCCGAGAATGCGCGCGGCCATGGAACGATTTCCACCGGCGACGTCGAGGACGTGCAGGATATAGCGGCGCTCGACCGCCTCGAGCGAAATGAGCTCTTTCGGGTCGTTTCCGCCCACGAAGACCTGGGACCTCTCGTACGCGCGAATCTTGTCTGGAAGGTCCTCCACAACCAGCTTGTTGTACCGCGCCAGCGCCACCGCGCGTT
>JBGSIK010000082.1:0-8059 GCA_041742575.1 Candidatus Krumholzibacteriia bacterium | reverse complement strand
CCGGACCCATAATCCGCCACAAAGGCGTGGCCTCCCGAGACCGCGACACCCATGGCATTGCCCGGCGTGTCGCAGGTTCCCACGAGCGCAGGAGCCGTCGGATCGCTGATATCCATCACCAGGAGACCGGAACCATAATCTGCCACGAAGGCGTGGTCGCCCGACACGGCGACGCCGTAGCTATTGCCAGGCGTGTCGTAGCTTCCCACGAGCGTGGGCGCGAACGGATAGAGCTTGAGTTCCCCGGCCAGCGTGTCCCACCAAGCCGTCGTGTTCAGCAAATCTTTGTACAGCGTGGTATTGAAGGTTTCGATGTGCTTGTGCTCGATCGCGAGGCTGGGAAGAGCGGACAGAAGAAGAACCGAAGAAATTACGGTAACCGCAACAAGGCCGGCCAGCCATTTCATGGCGGATCCTCCCGCGTAAATGCCGCAAAGTTTGTGTGTGGAAGTGAGTTGATTATATCACATTTTGCCTATCAAATACCGGCGATATCCCCCGTGAGATTCCTCTGTTGCACTTGCGTGCGTCTCGAAATAATCAGCCCGGCTGCCGAGTGTTCATGCCACTCAACAGCCGGGCTTCTAAGAACCCAAGGGGCTCGGGTGCGAAGAACCGCAAGCTTACTGAACCAATGTCATCTTCAGCGTCTTCTCGTAGCCCGGCGCCTGCAACCGGTAGAAGTACACTCCCGAGACCACGCTTCGGCCCTGTTCGTCCCTCCCGTTCCACGTGACCGTCTTCTCGCCCGCTGTCTGCGGGCCGTCCACGAGCGTCCGTATGAGCCTCCCGCTCACGTCATAGATCCGAAGCGTCATCTCTCCTCCACCCGCGGGCACATCGTAACGAATCGTCGTGCTGGGATTGAACGGATTGGGGGCGTTCGGATAGAGCCCGTACTTCTCGGGAATCACCGGCTCGCTCGCCGCCGTCACCGTCCCCGCCGATGCGGGACCACTCTCGTTCCCCACGTAATCGAGCGCCGTGATCTTGTAGTACACCTCCCAACCATCGTATTCCGGATCGTTCCAGTTCGTCTCAGCTGTCGAATGCATGAGCAGCGACGGGGACGGCGCGAAGTCAGGATCACTCGAGCGATAGATCCGAAAGTACTGGAAGTCGTCGTCCTCACTTTCATCCCACGTGAGCGCGTTCCCGCTTCCCGTGTTGTAGGCCACCGCAAATCCCGTCGGCACCCCCGGGGCGATGTTGTCGAGCGAGTAGCCGCTGTCGGGGTCGCTCACGTACCAGATCGACGGCGTCGTCGTGTGCGCCGTTACCACAAGCACCGCATGATTCGTTCCGGACCCTGATGAATCCGCCACCGTCGGCACGCGGGCAATGTACGCATTTTGCTGGATCGCAGGCACATTCATTATCAACTCCCACGTGCCCGCCGGGAAAGAAGCAGCCGCCCCGAGCGCCGGCGGGCATTGGACGTACGTCTTGCCCTCGTACATGATCACGGGCATGTCACCGAACTCCGGCGTGTCGTTCGCATCGCTTTTGCCGGGTGTCGAGGATGCGTGCGTTTCCAGGGCGGCGACGAGAGCCGCGTTGTCCACCCGCTGCCAAACCCCGTAGTTCGAAATGGGGAGAGTTGTCTCGTCCGCAAAATCCCGCCCCGACCGCGTGAAATGCGTTCTCACCCAGCCGCCTTGGTCGTCCGGCACATCGACGATCGAATCGATCAACGCTGTCTCATAGAGCCAGTCGATCTGGAGCTGCGTTACACTCGGATTGACACCCGGCGCCGCCCATGTGTGCGTTGAGCGCCACATGAGATTGGCTCCGGGAACCGTGAACGCATTCCAGCCGCCGCCCGGCACAACCCCTTGCCAATCGACACCACCATCGGCGCTCAGCTCCCAAGTGACGTTGTTCGTCTGTGTCGTCACGAGGCGCGCCCTGAGAATGGTCTCGCCCGCGGCATCCACCGCAAGCGACCTTCCGACGTTACGCTCCGGATCGACTTCGCTCTGAAACACCTGAATCACCTGCAGCCCGGAAGTGTAATCCCCCACAAAGGCGTGTTCTCCCGAAACGGCAACGCCATAGGCACTGCCCGGCGTGTTGCAGGTCCCCTCGATCGTGGGAGTGGTGGGATCGCTGACATTGATAATCTGGAGACCGTAATCATAATCCGCCACAAAGGCGTGGTTCCCGGAGACTGTCACGGCACGGGCGCTACCCGGCGTGTCGCAGGTCCCCACAAGCGTGGGACTCGCGGGATCGCTGATATCAATCACCTGGAGCCCAGCGGTCCAATCCGCCACAAACGCGTGCTCGCCCGAGACCGCGACGTTTCCAGCATAGCCTGGCGTGTTGTAGGTTCCCACGAGCGTGGGACTCGCGGGATCACTGATATCGATCACCTGGAGTCCGGAAGAACCATCCGTCACAAAAGCGTAGCCTCCCGAGACAGTGACACCATTGGCACTGCCCGGCGTGTCGTACGTTCCCACGAGCGTGGGCGTCGTGGGATCGCCGATATCGATCACCTCCATCCCGGAATACCAGGCCGCCGCAAAAGCGTGGTCACCCGAGACAGTAACGTCTACGACCTGGCCCGGCGTGTCGCAGGTCCCGACAACCATGGGATTCGTGGGATCGCTGATATCGATCAGGCGGAGCCCGGAGTCGTCATCCGTCATAAAGGCGTGGTCTCCCAAAACAGCGACCGCCCGGGCGTAGTCCTGCACGCCGCAGGTTCCCGCGAGCATCGGACCTTCGGGGTCGCTGATATCGATCACCCGGAGAGAATACCCATCCGCTACAAAAGCGTGATCCCCAGAAACCGCGACGCCCATGGCATATTGCGGCGTGTTGTACGTTCCCACAAGCGTCCCATCTACGGGATCACCGATAACAATCACCTCGAGTCCCGAAGCCATATCCGTCACAAAGGCGTGTTCCCCCGAGACGGCGACACCCCACGCATTGCCCGACGTGTCGCACGTCCCCGCCAGTACCGGATTTGTGGGATCGCTGATATCGATCACTTGGAGTCCGTAAGATCCATCCGCCACGAAGGCGCCGTTTCCCGAGACAGCAACGCCATAGGCAGAGCCGGGCGTGTTGTACGTTCCCACGAGTGTGGGACTGGCGGGATCGCTGATATCAATCACAAGCAGCCCCGAACCGACGTCCGCAACAAACGCGTCGTCCCCCGAGACAGCTATGCCATAAGCACTGCCCGGCGTGTCGTAGGTCCCCACGAGCGCGGGACTGGCCGGATCGCTGATATCGATTATCTGGAGGCCAGAACCGACATCCGCGATAAGCGCGTAGTTTCCCTCGACAGTGATGCCATAGGCAGTGCCCGGCGTGTCGCAACTTCCCACGATCGTGGGGCTGGCGGGATCGCTGATATCAATCACCTGGAGGCCCGAAATTTGATCCGCCACAAAGGCGTGATCTCCCGCGATCGTGACGCAATACGCATTGCCCGGCGTGTCGCAGGTCCCCGCCACCACCGGATTCGTCGGATCGCTGATGTCGATCACCTGCAGTCCGGAAGACCCATCCCCCACGAAGGCGTGGTTTCCTGAGACGGCGACGCTCCAGCCATAGCCCGGCGTGTTGCAGCTTCCCACGAGCGTGGGAGTCGTGGGATCGCTGATATCGATCACCAGGAGCCCGGAATTGCCATCCGCCACAAACGCGTGGTCCCCCGAAACAGCGACAATACGCGCATTGTCCGGGGTGTCGTACGCTCCCACGAGAGTGGGCACAAACGGATAGAGCTTGAGCTCCCCGGCCAATGTGTCCCACCAAGCCGTCGTGTTTGGTACATCCTTGTAGTGCGTCGTCGCGAAATCTTCGATGTAATTGTGCTCGATCGCGAGGCTGGGAACAGCGGAGAAAAGAAGAATAGCAAGAACTACGGTTACAGCACCAAGGCCAACCAGTCCTTTCATGGCGGATCCTCCCTCGTTAAAACCGCCGAGTCTGTTTGGAGCGGGGGTCTATTTTGCAGCGCCTGTATTATACCACATTTGTTGGCGGTTGAGCCCGTACTCGAAACGGAGCTCAAACCGTTCGGCTATTGCCCCGAAGCGATCCGTTCTGGTATACCAGCCTTATGAATACCCTCTACCGTTCCTCCCGCTTTTGTGGCCACCGACGTATCGGTTGCCTTTTGGGGCTCGCCATCGTGTCCGCCATGCTCACATCCGCCGCCGCGCGCGAGCGCGTATCCGTCCAGACAGTGGACTTACTGTCCATACCGGGAGTCGGCATCAACGCCGCCGGGCCGGTGCTGGTCAAACTGGATGCCGACCGGGGCCGCCTCGTGGTGGCCCATACCCTGAGCTCCGCGGTTTCCTTCATCAATTGCCGCGACGGCTCCGTCATCAATGTGCCTACGGGCAGGCGCGCATTCCAGCACTTGAAGTCCGAGGCCATGGCGATACGGCCATCCACGGGTGAGGCCTACTTGATCGGCACCGGGGCGCTTTTCATTGTGTCACCCGAGGCCAAGAAGAAGATCACCATCCCCACCAAGGTGCAGTTCGAGGCGGTCGCGGTGGATGACGAGACCGGGAATGCCTTCCTCGCCGGCCGGGAGAGCGCGCAGCTCGGATTCTACGACGCCAAGGCCGGGAAGCTCCGTGCCATCGACTGGGTGAAGACCACCGAGCCTCTCGTCAATCTCAATGCCACACCGCCCCCGCCGATACGGAAAGTTGTATGCGATCCCAAGCTCCGCATGGCCATCGCTATCGACGGCTTCACTTCGACGCTCCACCGCTTCGACTCGCGGACGGGGAAGGCGATCGACTCGCGCGCGATCCCGCTCACCAGCGGTGGAAGGTGGCACTTCGCCGGCTACGACGCCACCACCCGCGCGCTCTACCTCGTGGTGGAAACCACCGACCGCAAGGTGATCGAGGCCGCGCGCATCGATGTCGCCGGCCGCAATGACACCGTGGTTGGGCTTCCGGGGCTCACCGAAGGCGTGGGGATGGCGTACCATCCCGTTCGCAAAGAGGTATACATCGCATACGACAATCACCCCACGGTCCACGCCGTCAGCTTCGAGGACGGCGGCTCGATCGCCGAGATCATGATCCCCTCTTACGGAAATGACGGGGCCGCCCTCGATGTCGCGGGCGACCGGCTCTATGTGTCGAGCTGGGCGTTCGGCGAAGTGGACGTCGTGGACCTCGAGACGCGCACGTTGCGGGAGCGCATCAAAGACCTGGGAATCATCCCGCACATGTTCGCTTCGGCATTCGATCCGGCCGGGAAGCGGTTGTACTTCCCCAAAGGTGGGACGGCGGTGAACGGGGCTTTCGGCGCCTCGCTCACGGCGCTCGATCCCGCGACGGGTAAAACAGAGAAAGTCATCACCGGCTGGGCGCCAATCGATCTCGTGGAGATCCCCGACCGCGACGGTTTTCTCGTCTTCAATTCCGAAGATCAATTCGCGGAGGTGAAGCCCGACGGGAGCTTCGAGGTGCACACGCTGCCGCACGATCACCCGATTGCGGCGGCCGCCGCGGCCTCCGGCGGATACATCTATCTGTCATACGGCGCGCACCAGTCGTACTGGCCCGTCGTGTACATATGGGGCGCGAAGGACGGCATCCTCCGCATCGACCCGAAGACCTTTGAGATCTACGACCGGAGGATCCCGCGGCAGGCGCTCCAGCTCGTCGCGGACGACACCGGCGCGCTTTATTTTACGCAGAACAACTGGGGAGCCGAGGAGCCGTTCGTCGGCGTGCTGGCGGACCCCGTGCGCGAGTTCGACGTCGCCAACCACATCCGCCTGGGCGGGCAGGTCCAGCGCGAGACCACGCAGCGCGTCCTCCGGTACGATGCGGGCATGAACCGGCTCTACGTCGTGCGCGTGGGGGAAAATGACGACGTCCCCGGCGTGCTCCACATCGTCGATCTCGCCACCAAGACGGTCCTCGACACCGTCCCGGTCGGGCTCTCGCCCACCGACCTCGCCTTCGACGAGGAGCACATTTTTGTCGCCAATTTCGATTCGCGGAATGTGAGCGTGATAGACAAGCGGGACCCCAAGACCGTCTTCGAGCGCGCCACGCGCGAACAGCCGCTCCGCTTGTGCGCGGCCGGTGAGGCCGTCTATGTCCTCACCCATTCGGGAAAGAGTCTCGAACGCCTCAATCCCCCGGCACGCGCGTATGATGTCCCCCTCGACGGGATTCCCGACAATGTGTTTGCCTGGGGCGAACGGCTGGTGGTGACGTCGCACAACGCCCGCGAGCTCTTCGTGATGGCATTCGACCCGCGCCGCGGCGCCTTCGACCTGCTCCACCGGGAGCGGTACCCCTACGGCGACACCCGCTTCGACACCCGAAACGCCTCCTTCTACATGAGGGGCCAGTTCGGGGACGCCGTGCTCACCCTCACCAAAGGCCGGACCGACCGGGCGGGGAAGCTCTGGATCACGGACTTCCTGTCGGGAAGGCTGTTCATTCTGTCTGCCGAGAAGGGGGATTGACGGCGGGGGGGCGCCGTGGAACGGAACTGAGGGGAACGGGCGGCCCTCAAGAGCCCCCAAGCCAGAGCGATTCCGGGCCATCCGCCGGCGGCCCGGGACCCCTTCCCGCCGCAAGGTGGAAAAACTTTCCCCTTGACGTCCGGAGGCCGATGTTCTATTTTGCTCCCGATCAGCTATTCGAGATCTGTCCGGTACAACTCCTCGCTGCTACGGTTCGCCGATTTCACCCCCGTCCTTCACCAGCCGCGGAGTCCTGTTCCGACCCTGTCAGGATCCATGATGATACCTGAGCCGAACTAGCGCGATCGGTGATTCCGATGACTACAGTCGCCGGATCATCAAATTGGTTCTGTCAATGGGGTGAACAAGGAGAGTTGCTCTCATGACAAAGAGGATCTTTGTCGGCAATCTACCGTTCAGCGCGTCGGAAAACGATATCCGCGAGCTGTTCAAAGCACACGGCACTGTTCACAGCGTCAGCCTGGTCACGGATCGTGACACGGGCCGTTCCCGCGGTTTCTGCTTCGTCGAGATGGACGAGGCCGAAGCTGCCAATGCCATCAAGGCCCTCAACGGGACGTCGATGGACGGGCGCGACCTCGAGGTCAACGAGGCCAGGGAGCGCAAGAGCCGTGACCGTGGCGACCGTGGTGACCGCGGCGATCGCGGTGACCGTGGGAACCGCGGCGGCGGTGGCCGCCGGTCCTGGTAACCGGACAGCATCCACGCTGAGTGGAAAAAAAAAGGCACTGTTGCCGGCGCTCATCACTGGGCGTCGGCACAGTGCCCGGTTTTTTTTGGGCGGGAAGCACTCCCCGCCCCGTTTGGTTTACTCTACCGCGATCCCACTGCCTCGAAGCTCGAGGGCGCCGGAACGGGGTTCTTCACCGGCGGCAGTGATTTCAAGTAAGCAAAAATCGCTTTCAGATCATCGTCGGGAAGCGTGTTCAGATTCTGCCACGGCATCGGCGGAAGGATCGGGCGGCCCGCGCCCATGTGCTTCCCCGTGCGCATCGCCTGAATAAAAACACCCTCGGTCCAGAGCCCGATACCCGTCTGATCGTCCGGGGTGAGATTCGCCGCATAGGTCATCCCCCACGGGCCCGCGCATGCGGTGAGATCGCCCGTAAAGAGAACCAGCTTGCCGTCAGCAACGATCTGTTTGTCAAAGGCCGGCACCGTGGCTGCAGCCGGATGGCCCGACAGAACGCGCGCAGGATCCAGTTCGGGCCCCCGGGGGGTCATGACCTTCGGCGAGTGACAATCGTGGCACCCGCCGAAACTGACCAGGAATTCGCCCCTCGTGATGAGTGCGTCCCGGTTCGTGGTCCTGTCCCCCGCCGGCGCGCCGGCGTAGAGGCAGCCGCCTGCCAGCATGATACACAGAGCCGTCGCGATAGCAGTCGTTATGGTTTTCATGAAATCCTCCCTTGCCGCTTCGTCTCTGAAGCGGCCTGATGATGGAACAGAGGAATTACAAAAAAACGCACGCCGTGTGGCGTGTCGAGGGAGAAAAAATAATGGGGAGGGGGTTTGCTGTCAAGCGGGCTGCCGACGAAAGGGCGGCTCCGCCATTACCGT
>JBGSIK010000081.1:0-2476 GCA_041742575.1 Candidatus Krumholzibacteriia bacterium | reverse complement strand
GCGTGCGAGTCTTACTATTCGCGCTGCGTTTCGCTCCCGTTGTTCCCCGACATGAGTGTGTCCGATGCGGACAACGTAGTCGAGGCTCTCAACCGGATCGCGTCATATTACCGCAGCGGTTCGTGACCCATGCGTATACGGACGCTGGAAACGTTTCCCGACGAACTGGATGCGATCGCGAAGGAGTCGCCCGACGCGGCCTTCTACCACTCCGCCGCGTGGATCCGCAGCGTGGCCGCCGTGTACTCGCGCTTTTCCTTCCGCTGCTTGCTGGCGGAGGAGGGAACGGTGGTGGTCGGGTTGCTGCCGTTCTTCTTCATCAAGAAGGGGCCTTTCCGTTCGGCGTGGTCGATGCCTTTCGGAAGCTACGGCGGCCCGATCGCGAAGGGCCCGGACGTGCGCGGGGAGTTGCTCCGCGCCTACGGCCGCACGCTTTCGCGAGGAAACATGATAGAGGCGGGCTGGGTCGATTTCCGGAACTCAGGGCCCGCACCGGGCCCTGAGTGGTCGACGGAAACGTGCCAGACGCATCTCATCGACCTGAGGTCGGGTTTCGAGGTGCTGTGGGGGGGGGCGATCGATCGGCAGCGACGCAAACGCTGCCGACAGGCGGAGCGGGCGGGTGTGTCGGTACGTCGGGCGGATTCTCCGGAGGATTTGCGCAGCTACTATGAGATCTACTCGCGGCGCCTGGCCGCATGGGGAAGGAGCGACCGCTATCCGTTTCGGCTCTTCGAGGAACTGCTCCGGCGCGGCGGAGATTCGGTTCGGCTCTACGCGGCTATCCACGAAGGCCGCGTGGTGGGAGGGCACGTCAACTTCTACTTCGGGAGTATGGTCACCGCCTGGAACGGCATGACTTGCCCGGAAGCCGACGAGGTCCAAGCGGCGACGATGCTGTACGCCCACTGCATACGGGAGGCGTGCGGGGAAGGCTACACCGTGTACAATCTCGGCGCCAGCCTGGGCAAACAATCACTCATCGAATTCAAGGAATCGCTCGGCGGCGTGCCCTACCGGTACGAGCAGTACCGGCGGCGGTCTCTGGTCGGCGCGATGGCGGCCACCGTCAAGCGGATCGGCAGGTGATCGATGGGAGTGCGCGACGAATCGCAGAGGGGGAAGTCGCGGTTTCTCTCCAACACCGCGGCGCTCGGCGTCTCCATGGTTGCCACCGCCGTGTTGACGCTGGTCCAGGTGAAAATCCTCTCTGCGTTTCTCGCTCCACGGGATTTCGGCATGTTCGCCGCGCTGCGCGGGTTCTCCCTCCTGATCGCCATGCTGGCCGCGAACGGATTCCCACAGCTCCTGGTCCGTTTCCTCCCCTACCACGAATCCAAACGGCAGCGACAGACGGCGTTCGGTTTGAGCGCCGTGTGCTTTCTGGTCCCGTTGCTGCTGCTGGCGGTGTTGTTCCTCGTCGCCGAGTCGGGGCGCGAGATCTTTTTCCGTTTCGCCCGCGGTGTTGCCTTAAGCCCGGAACTGCTGGTGTGGTTCTACGCCACCACTCTCGGTGTGATGCTCAAGTTGATCGTGTACGGCGGGCTCAATGGTCTGCGGAGATTCCCGTCGCAGGTTGCGATCGAAGTCGCGGCGCTGGCCGTCCAGGTGGCCTGGATGGTGGTGTGGCGCGAGAACCTCACCATGGTTCGCCTGTTCATGATCCTTGCCGTGACATCGATCGGTGCCGGTGTGGTGGGGCTCCCCTGGTATTTCGGCCGTCTGGCCAAGGACACGGCCGGTGGGGAAAGGACCGGCGTCGGTGGGGAAGGGAACGCGCCGGCTCGCTACCGCGAATACTGGCTGGGCGCGACCGGGCTCAGCCTGGTTGCCATCGCGTTCAGCGACGTCGATCGTTACGTTCTCTCCCAGGTGTTGACGCTGGAGCTGCTCTCGCAATTCCACGTCGCGTCGCGCGTGCTCCGGCTCATCAATCGTTTTCTGAGTGTGCCCGTGCTCGCATTCCAACCGGAGGTGACGCGGTTGGGCGCGGAGGGCCGTGATCACACCATTGCGACATCGACGGGGGTGTTCGTGAAGTTGGGCACCACCGTCGCCATGTTCACGACGGTGGGCGTGTTGGTGCTCGCCCCGGAAATCGTGCGCGTGGTGGCGACGGCGCAGTACGATCCGGCTGTCCCCCTCCTGCGCATACTCGTCCTGTCGCTGCCGCTCACGACCCTGACGGCGCCGCTCACCGCGGTCATGAAGGCTTTGGATCAGGTGCAGCGGGCGCTGTATTGCGACCTCGCGTGGGCGATCGTGTACGTTGGCCTCTTGGTGTGGTTGGGCCGCTGGAGCGGGCTCTTGGGAACGGGGATCGCTCTGGTGGTCGCGTGCCTGGTACAGGCGTCGCTGGCCGTTGCGTTCAGCGGGACGAGACCGGCTTTCGCGATGGGCGTTCTCGTCCGGGCGGCGGTTTGTTCCATCGCGGCCTTCGCTCCGCTGTTCGTGGCCGGCCTGGTGCTGCCGGGTG
>JBGSIK010000080.1:0-3466 GCA_041742575.1 Candidatus Krumholzibacteriia bacterium | reverse complement strand
GGTCATCACGAACGCCGCCGCCAGCCCCTTCCGGTACGATCCGCCCTGCGGTTCCGCCCTCCGGAACTCGGCGCGCTCGTGCTGGTAGTCGTCGATCAAGGGCTTGAGTTCGGCGTTCACGCGCCCGACGCGCCCCTCCAGTTCTCCTGCCCTCGCCTCCTGCTCCGCAAGCGCCTTTCTCGCCGAACGGATCGCGCGTTCGGCCCCCTCGGATTCGCCCCGGTCTTCGGCGATGTCGCTCTCCAGGCGCTCGCGCTTGAGCGCGAGCTTTTGCCAGCGCTTGAGCTCCTCGGGATCGTAACGAGACAGCGCCTCGATCGTCTCGCGGTTTCGTTTGAGCTCCCCGAGGGTGTCCCGGGCGCGGCGTATCCGCTTCGTCAACTCCGCCGCCTGGTGAGCAGCCGTCTGCAGTTCGAGGTCCTTGAGGCGCTCACGACCCCGCACGAGTTCGAGTTCCAGCTCGTCGTAACGCTCGTCCTGCAGGGACTCGCGGAGAGAGCGCGCCTCGTCGATCAGGGCCACCGCGTCCCGCATCCTGTCGGCGATCTTCCCCTGCTCGACGTTGTTGGCCAGGTCGCTCTCGGGTGAGACGCTGCGCAACCGCCCCCGCTGCTGGATGGCGCGCATGAGCGCTTCGATTTCCGAGGCGCGGAGCCCCGTGAGCTTCTCGGTCACCTGCCCGTAATACGCATCCTCATCACGGAGGGACAGGTCGCTATCGCGGACGACGAACGTGTTCCGAAAGTCCTCCGGAGTGACACGGACCGCTGTGACATCGTTCAGGGACTCGTTCGACTCGAGCTTCCTCTCCGCGCCCCGCGACTCCAGCACCACGAAACCTTCGGGATTCTCTACCACGCGGCCCATGTTGCCGAAATGTTTCCGGTCCGACTTCCGCAGTTCCCTCTTGAAGAGGAGCCGCACCAGCGCGTCCACGAGGAGCGTCTTTCCCCGCTCGTTGGGGCCGTGGAAGACCACGAATCTCCCCAGCGCGTCCTCATGGAACGGCGCCATGGGCCCGTACCGGGTCACGTGCAGCTGCTTAATCCGCATGGATCGTCTCCATGAGCGCGTCCATCATCATCTCGCGCACCCGCGCGCGCTCCTCGTCCGGGAGCTGCCCCGCTTCCAGTCGCGCCAGGAAACGGCGGAACAGTTCGTGCTCCAGGATCTCGCTCACGTCACGCCACCTCTGTTCCACGTCCGCCACATGCGCACCCGACACGAGAGCTTGGACCTCGGCGCCGAATGCCGTTTCCGTCATGCCCAACGACTCCGCGTTCACGAAGCCTTCGAGTGAGAGACGCACGACTGCCTTGGGATGGACGCTCTCGATGCGAGCGCGGATCTCGTCCAGAGGATTCCGGCCATCGAACGGGTTCAGGGTGACCGTGACCTCCTCGTAGTGCCGCGTGTCGAGGGCCACCGGTTGCGGCGCCTGACCGATCTCGACCAGCACGGCGTGCCGCCGCCCGGTCTCCCTGCGCGTGATCGAAACGGGAGAGCCGGGGTAGACGAAGTATCCGCCTTCGAAGCGGCGGACGTCGAAGTTGCGGTGAAAGTGGCCGGCGAGCACGTACTCGAAGCCCAGCTGCGAAAAAGCGGATAGCCGCACGGGCATGTAGTCACGGCCCTCGTCCTCGCCGAATGCGTCCGGCTCGGGGATGAGGTCGAGCAACTCGCCATGAAACAGGAGAACGTTGGTCACCCCGTCGCGCAGGAGCCTGCGGGCTTCCAGCAGCCGCTCCAGCACGCGATCGGCGCCCGCGTCTTCGAAGGGGATCCCCACGATGCGGACGTCTTCGAAGTCGATCGGCCGGGTGCGGTCGGCGAGCACCGTCACCCGTTCGTGGAAGAAATCGCCCTCGCGCAGGCCTTTTTCGTCGTGATTGCCGGGGAGGATCACGACCGGGATCGGCCGCGCCGCGAACACCTCCCGCAGCGCCGGCTTCAGCCGCTGGGCCTCGACGTTCTTGTCGAACATGTCGCCGCTGATCACGACGAGGTCGACATCGAGGCTTTCAGCTTGGTCGAGGACCGCCGCCAACGCCTCCCAGCGTTCATCACCGGCGGCGCGAAGGTGGAGATCGGCTGTGTGCAGGATGCGCATGCCCCGCATTATAAGCGATGGCCGGGGAGGAATACAGACCGACAAAAGCCGAACGGCGATTCCGGCCGAGGCCTGCAGGTGCGGGAGATCGCGAACGCGAGAGCCTCGGTTATCGACGGCCTCGCGTCACGCCTTGTGGGTGCGCGACTTCGACTGGTAATACTCCTGGATGAAAGTGACGAACTCCTCGCGCGTGGCCGAAAGCGTGCGGTTGGACTTGTAGTAGAGCACGATGTCGCGCGACATCGCCAGGGCCGGGACATCGATGCGCTTGAGCTGGCCGCGGCGGATCTCCGGGCCCACGACCACGTCCGGGAGGATCGCCAGCCCCATGCCCGACATGACCATGTGTTTGATGGTCGCCGAGTTCGACGACTCGATCGAGTAATCGATCGACACGGACATCCGCTTCAAGAGCGCATCGATCATCGACCGGGTCTGCATGCCCTCTTCGTAGCCGACGAACGGGTATTTCTCCAGGTCTCGCGGCGAGACGGTTTCGAGGAGAGCGAGCGGGTGATCCGGAGGTCCGACCAGGAACATCTTGTTCTGGGTGAGTTTGATCCCCGTCAGTTCGGAGTACTTCCGGCTCCAGGGCACGATGGCGAAATCGACCTTGCCCGAGTAAAGAACGTCCAGTACTTTTTCGCTCTCCTTGAAATCCAGCTTGAACGAGACTTCGGGGTACGTGGACTTGAATGCGGTCAGTATGGACGGAAGGACGTATATCCCGATGCTGCTTACCGTCCCGATGGATACCATCCCCTTGATCTGGCGCCCGGACTCCCGGAGCGTGGAGTACAGCCGGTCCAACTCGTGGAACACACGCTCCGCCACCTGGTAAGCGGCCATTCCCGCTTCGGTGAGGTCCACCCCCCCCTTGCGGCGGTCGAAAAGCGCGCCCCCCATCTCCTCCTCCAGTTGCTTGATCTGGACGCTCAGCGCCGACTGGGACATCATGAGATCCCGCGCCGCCGCGGTGATGCTCCTGTGCCGGGCCACCTCGTAGAAATAATAGAAATGATTGAAGTTAAGCGGTAACACGCCTGTGACCTCCGAGGTCGGAATGGCGCCAGCCATATACTAAATCTATATTCAAAATAGATATTTTATATTTTACATATAGCAAAACCGAAGCTATCTTGTCAATGAAGCCGGTATCAAATTGGAAGGATATGCGGCAACCGTTCGGAAAGACCTGTAAACGAGGTGTGGTGCCGGCTTCACAAAATCTAATCAGAGTGAACCGTATTCACAGGAAGAGGACCAGCGAACCCCTAGTCCAATCCCCAAAGTCCCCACCAGAAGAAGGCAGCATGGATGGCGCGGAAGCCCGGACATGTTGCCTTCGATTTT
>JBGSIK010000079.1:0-3965 GCA_041742575.1 Candidatus Krumholzibacteriia bacterium | reverse complement strand
TTCTGGTTGGGAGTGACTTTCGAACTCGAATGCCGGACCGCAATAGCAGGTCCCCGGTGTGGATATTGAACCCAACTCGTCCTTTTTGTCACGATTATTTTCTTTGTTGCCAAAGCACTCCGGCCTTCCTTTCTGGCTCCTCCGCCGACGCCGCGCGGCCGCGGCGGCGTGCGGTCCGCACATCGGCACCCGAAGAAGGAATCTATTCTGCTACAAGCGCTTACGGGCGTCAGCGTGACCGCACGACCGGCTGACTCAACCGCTCCAGCGGGAGACTAGGCCCCATGCGTTCGAGTCCGGCTTTCGGTCGCGATTCGCTGGCACCCATCATGCTAATCCTACTCATGATCTCCAGTCGCCGGGGAAGAAGGGAGTGGCGTAATGGAGACGGTGCTCATCGTCTCTGGTCTCGTTCTCGCTGCGGCCGTCGGGCTGCGCTACCTGCTTCGGCGTGTCTCCGGCTTCCTCAAGCCGCCTCTACGCATCCATTTGGTTCCGTCGCGAACGCGCCGCTTCCGAGGGAAAGGGGCTCAGTACCGGGAAGGGCTGAAAGTGAAGGGTTTCACACACCTCGGGACCTATCGTGTGGCGCAGATTCGCGGCCTGGTGCTGTCCGCCTACGTCCAGGACACGCTCGGCGTGGGGGCGGTCGTCTACGACCACCCGCTGGCCGGGAGTTTCGTCGATATGTATGTGGAAAACGAGCGCGGCCGAAGCGTAACCGTGTCCAACGCGCCGGCCGGCGAGGAACTCGACCCGCCGCCCGGCCGGGAAAAGGTGATAGACAAGACCTTCGGCTTGGACGAAATCTACGATCGGATCCTCCGAGAACGCCCGGCGGGACCCTATCGCCGGATCGACGCGGGCAATTTCGTAGAGACGTTTCAAGCCGCTTACGCGCGCGAGATGGACTGGCGTACGAGGCGCGGCGGCCCCACGGCGGAAGAGGTTCGCAGGTCGGCACAGGGGATGGGGATCGCGTCCGACCGGCTGGTCGCGAAGGCGACGGAGACCCTGCGGCAACAGACGGCTGACCAGCAACGGATGTTCCCCTGCGAGATCGACGAAAAGGGCAAGTGCCCGTACGAGACGGCAAAAGGACCGGGACTGGAGATCCAGGGAATGCCCGCAATCCGCCGCGATGTGCGGAGCTGCCCGAAATACTCACGCGTGTGCCCGGCTTTCATGGGTGCGCTCGGTCTGTCGCCCGAAGGACTCCGCATTCGCGCGGTGATCCGGCGAGGATCCGAGGCGGAGAGACTGGTGAAACGGGGAGTCCTCAAGAGAGAGTCGGCGGAATACCGCGAGCGGAAGTGGGAGGCCGAGAATGCGCGCCGCCTCTACCCCAAGAGAAAATACCCTCATTATTACTGAGTAACGCCGGCCGCGCAAACAATCAACGCCTGCCGGCGCGGCCCGATGGCGACCCCTCCCTCCCCTGCAACGGAATGCATTGCCGGGCAGCGGAATTCGCTGTAGATTCAACCTATTCACAAAGCAGGGATCTTGGGCTCAGGACAGGATGAATACGCCCATGATATATAACAACATTCTCGAAGTCGTCGGCCGCACCCCCGTGGTTCGCCTCAACCGCGTGGGGAAGGAAACGGGAGTCGAGCTCTATGCCAAGTGCGAGTACTTGAATCCCGCCGGTTCGGTCAAGGACCGGATCGCCGTGCGCATGATCGCGGAGCTGGAGCGAAAAGGGAAGATTCACGCGGGGGACACGTTGATCGAGCCGACCAGCGGCAACACCGGTGCGGGCATGTCGATGGTGGCCGCGGTGAAGGGGTATCGCATGGTCATCACCATGCCGGAGAAAATGAGCCGCGAAAAGCAGGTGGTCATGGAAGCCCTGGGCGCGGAGATCATCCGGACCCCGACCGAAGCGCCGCATGATTCCCCCGAAAGCCTCATCGGCGTCGCCAAGCGCCTCAACGAAGAGATCGAGCACTCCGTAATTCCCGACCAGTACACGAACCCGGACAACCCACTCGCGCATTACTACGGCACGGGCGCGGAGATTTGGGAAGACTTCGGCGACTCGCTCGATTTGGTCGTCCTGGGCGCGGGCACGGGAGGAACCATCGCAGGCGTGGCCAAGTACCTCAAAGAGAAAAACCCGAAGATACGAATAGTCGGCATCGATCCCGAGGGATCCATCCTGGGAGGGCGCGAGGAAGTCTTCACCTACCACGTAGAGGGCATCGGCTACGACTTCATCCCCGACGTTCTCGAATACGACCACATCGACGAGTGGATATATTCCAACGACCGCGACAGTTTCCTCATGGCGCGGCGCCTCATTCGCGAAGAGGGTCTGCTGGTGGGCGGCAGCTCGGGTGCTGCCGTCTGGGGGATGCTCGAGGCCATCAAGCGCACGCCCGGTGTCCGGAGAGCGCTGACCATTCTTCCAGACTCCATCCGCAACTACCTCACCAAGTTCGTGAGCGACGAATGGATGAAAGCGCACGGCTTCGTCGAAGACGAATAGCCCGGGACACGAAAGCACACGCGGTCAGTCCATCAGTCATGTCCACCGACGGTAGCAACAGGGAGCATACGCCTCGTTCGAGAGCCGTTCAGTCTTCAGGAGGGGACGATGGGGAACGGTTCCGTGACCTCTGCTATGAGCTGTTGAAACACTCGAGCCAGGGGTTGCTGCGAAAAGAGTTCCTCCCGGAGGTGTCGCAGAGGATCATGGTTCACTCCAAATGCGACGCCGCGGAAGTATGGGTCAAGGAAGGTCCGTACAAACACTTTCGATGTTCGGTCTCCCGAACGAGAAAATCGCCTTTTGGGTTCGTCCTGGTTCCCTGCGCGCTGGGCGAAGCGGCATCGCCACCGGGCGACGGAGGCGAATTGGACCTGGAGGAGTTGTGCTGCGACCTGATCAAGGGGTCCGCGGACGAGTCGCATCCCTGTATCACCAAGAACGGCAGTTTCTGGGCCGATGGCGCCTGCGAGGCAATGGCGTCCGGTGATCTCCCGGCGCAGGTTTCCTCTCGACGCGTCGAGCGTCTTCCCAAGCCTTACAACAGCATCGTCATAATACCCATCCGACCGGACAGGGAGTGCATAGGACTTCTGCAGCTGAAGAGCCGGCAGCCGGATTTTTTCTCCGTCCGCGACGTGAATTTCTACGAGGAGATCTCCAGAGTGCTCGGGATCGCGCTGTCGCATCAATACGCCGAAGCCGAGCTCAGGGAGAGAATCAAGGAGATCACGTGTCTGTACGGAATCGCCCGTGTGACCGCACGACTGGACGCCTCTTTCGACGAAGTCATTCAAGGTATCACCGACCTGCTCCCATCGGCTTGGCTTTATCCTGAGATTGCCAGCGCGCGTATCGTTCTGAACGGCCGGTCCTACGTGACCGCGGATTTCCGCGAAACGCCTTACCGCCAGGCGGCCGACATTGTGAGCGGAGAGAAGAAGATCGGGATTGTCGAGGTCGCCTACGCCGAGGCGAAAGTTGCCATGGATGAAGGGCCGTTCCTGGAGGAAGAACGAAGACTTATCGACAGCGTGGCGAGAGAGATCACCGGTTATTACGAGCGCATCAGGGCCGAAGAGGAAAAATCATTTCTGCAAAGCCAGCTCCGACACGCGGACCGGCTTGCCACCATCGGCCAACTCGTCGCCGGGGTCGCTCACGAGCTGAACGAGCCTCTGGCCAACGTACTTGGGTTCGCCCAACTGGCGAGGAAGTCGCCGCAGCTGCCCGAGCAGGCCGCGAAAGACCTGGGGGAAATAGAGTCCGCCGCCCTCCGCGGTAGGGAGATCGTCCGCAAGCTCATGGCATTCGCACGGCAGCTTCCCCCGCAAAAAATGCCGGTGAACCTGAATGGCGTCGTGACCGATGGTCTCTATCTGTACGAGGGACGTTGTGCGAATGCGGGGATTCAGCTGGTATACCGGTTGGCTCCCGATCTCCCCAAGATCGACGCCGATCCGGGGCAGAT
>JBGSIK010000078.1:0-2657 GCA_041742575.1 Candidatus Krumholzibacteriia bacterium | reverse complement strand
GAACCCTGGAGTGGATACGCCAAGAAGCAGATTGCGCGCCAGGAGCAGCTGAAGAAGCGCGCGGAGCTCATCGCCCAGCAAAAGGAAGGATAATCCCCGAAGGTACCACGGTTGATCACACTTGGAACGAGGCCCGTGCGTGATACCGATCACGTACGTCGCGCGCCCCCGAACCGGCATTCGGGGGCGCGTTGTTTTTTGGGGGGCGCGCACTCACGGCGGCGGCCGCGGGCCCGTGTTCGGGCTATTCCATATAAGTGTAAATATTTAAACAAGTTGACGGAATCGGTTCGTTGTGATAAAATGGCTTTTTCTCGGCGGACATGACGCCCCTCCGGGGGCAGTGCGGGTTTACCCGCGTTCCAGATGGCAGGGAGGAGAGATATGCGGCAGTCTGTGATGGTAATCGCGGTGCTGGCGGTCGTGGCGGTGTGCCACACGGGTGCGTTTGGCCAGCCGCCCAAGCAGGGGACCTACAAGTCGCTCGACTTGCCCGGCGGGACGTTCTTGGGCGGGCGCTCCAGTGTGTCGTGGATGTCCTCGCCTGACGGCCGGCAGACGCCGGGGAATGTGGTCCACCTGGAGTCGTGGGACGGGGCGACTCTGGGCTCGCAGTGGAGCATCTCCTGTCCCATGGTGGTGAACGTGCAGCTTCTGTTCGACTTCGTGTTCGCCGGCACCGGCCAAAAAGCGTACTTGATCTCGTACAACGGCGGGACGATCTGGCTCAACGGCGCGGGTCCCTGGGGTGGCGGCAATCCCTCGTACACGGCGACGGTGACGTCCTACATCGAAACCCGCACGCTGGAGTACGCGGGCGGGGTGCTCGTGGGTCACGACTCGAATCACAGCCTCTCGGCTCAGTTCGTGGGGTATCCGACGCGCTGCGTGGATCTGGATATCAGCAGCGGCGTCCTCGTCGGCGACACGGACGCGATGGCGAAGCCGGCAACCTATCCATCGTTCCTGGATCCATCGTGCGACGCCACGCGCACCATCGGGCACTGGGACGATTTGACCGCCATCACCTTGGCTGTGATCGGCTGCACCGTGCCCAGTGAGCAGAGGACATGGGGCGCCGTCAAGTCGATGTATTCGGAATGATTGGCCCGAGGATCGGACCACGGCACTAATGTCTCGACATGAGGCCCGGACCAAGTCCGGGCCTCATGCGTCGCTGGATCTCGCGTGGGCGCGGGTGGCCGCGATCACCCGAAGTGACGGAAGAGCCGCGCCCCCAGGCGCACCGATACCCCCACAGGCATCCGGCGGAACGCAGCGGTGAAGAGACGGTACTGGAGGGAAGAGCCCTTGACCACGCTCAGCCCCTCGCGCGGCGGATAGAAGAGGTAGGGGAGATCGATCCGCTCCGTTCCCCAGCGGCTCTTGAACTCGTTGAGCCCCACGTTGTCGGCTGCGGTGCGCCCGAAATCGTACCATCGCTCGCCTGCGAGGCAAGCGTCCTCGATGGATTTCCACAGCAACGCGTACACCGGCAGCACGTGGCGATACGATTCGTCGATCCCTTCGTACTTCGCGTACACGGTCCCCCGGTAGCGGACGGCGATGAGTGATGCGACGGCTCTGCCCTCGAACTCGGCGAGATAAAGCATGGCGCGGGGTTCGTCGAGAAGCCGCTCCATGATGAGCGAGAAGAACCGGATCGGTTGAGGTGGGATGCCGTGTCGCTTGCGGTTGAGGGCGTAGAGCCGGAAGAAGTCCTTGAGGTCATCGGGCCCCTGGCCCTGACGCACGGTGACGCCGAGGCGGGCGCTTTTGTTGATCGTCTGCCGGACGGCCGTTTTGCTGAACGTCTTCTTCACCTTGTCGGTGTCGCGATCGAGGGGAAGAACGTAGCTCAAGAAATGGTGGTGGGACTGGAACCCCAATCGGTCTGCGGCGGCGACTGAGTCAAACGTTCCCGACCGGACTGCGGGCGCGCCGCGCATTTCGGCGAACGCGAGCCCCCTTTTTTCTCGCAGTTCCACAATTCCGCGGACGATCGCGTCGGCGGCACTTTCATCATCCGCGAGCGGGTAACAGACGTCCGAAAACGGGAGGCAGACAAGGCGGTTCCCGGTGAGACGGCTGCGTATCTCCAGTGCCGGGACGAGCCCCGAGATACCGCCTGCGGATCGCGTCACCGGACACCGCACCGCGTAGCGGCCGGTCTCCGAGACCACGCGGCACCAGGCGGATGTGTGGTACATGGTGGCCCCGGGGTGTCCGGCCACGTAGCGGTCCCACTCCTCATGGTCCCACGGCGTCAAAATCTCGGTTTCCAAGTGAAATGCACCTCACGGGGGTTGGTATTGGTGTTGATTACTACCATCAACGCTCCGCCGTTGACAAGTTGAAAGAACCGCGGGATTATGTATCCTAATCTGCTCCTTTGTGCGCTGACCGGAACATGGCACGCGACAAGAAAACCGATAAGGGCAAGAAGCGAAAGAAAACGCCGCCATCCAAGCCGAAGCGGGGTTGGAGCTTCATGTCCTTCTGGGACGACGCCTCGGAGGATAGAATCTCCGACACCGTTACGATGCTGATCGTTTTCGCCGTCGCGCTGGTGCTGCGCCTGGTCTACCTGGTGGATCTGAGAGACGCGCCTTACCTGAATCATCCTATCGGGGACTCGCTGGTCTACCACGCGCGTG
>JBGSIK010000077.1:0-8860 GCA_041742575.1 Candidatus Krumholzibacteriia bacterium | reverse complement strand
TTCTCCGATCACCTTTCCCCATAATCACTCCATTTTTCGTCGCTCGTGTTGTGAGCGGTTTATGTTATCCGCCCCCGGCGGATGCGGACAGCCGTCCGCCCGCCCGGCGCGTAGACCTTGAAGTTACCACATCCCGGCCCTCTTCGTGAAGAGACACATCCACCCGGGTTATTCGTTGATCTCGATCCTGTATTCCACCGGAACGGCTTTCTTGAGCATCGCACTCACACCGCAGTACCGTTCCTGGCTCAGCTTCACGGCTTTCTCAGCTTTTTCCCGGGTCACTTCGCCGCCTTTGAAGCGGTATGTGATCACCACCTTCGTGAACACTTTGGGATGATCGGCGGCCACTTCCGCTTCGGCTTCAACCGAGAACTCGGCCGGCTCCGCCCGCATCTTGCGAAGGAGGCTGATCACATCGATCGCGGTGCAACCGACCAGCGATGTGAGCGTCAACCCCTTGGGCCTGGCACCCAAGTTTCTCCCCCCCACTTCCTCGGCCGCATCGATCGGTATTTGGAAACCATTCAACTCCCCCATGAAGTGCATTCCGTCCTTCAAGACCACCTTGGACTTGATCGACATGTCCGCCCTCCTCGGCGCCCAGGACGCGCCGGAATCCCGGCCGTCACGACCTCTTCGAGATCAGCATGAGTCTCTAACTTATTTATCGTCAATCAGAAACAGGATTATACCCCTCGGCTGGAAGAAAAGTAGCCGGAATTTTCAAAAGATTCGTTGTTTGTCTTTTTTGGGCTATACACGGCGGGCGAATCGGGGTTAAATTACTGACAAAAGGCTTCGCACCCCTGCGGTGCGGCGGCTCTGGCGGCCAGGGCGGCCAACGGGGCCGGGTGAGTTGGGTCTCACCGAGTATGGGCACGCCCAGCAAGGAGGTGATCCAGTGAGTTCTGACAGATGCGGCTTAGCGGAGGTGGCGTCCCCGCGTTGAGGGGCCTCCCGAGCGGTTGGCGCTTGTCAGGGATCACCCCGAGTGGGGTACCCAACGCCACCGAAGCTGATCCTTGCGAGAGGCTTCGCCCGTTCCGGCGGAGCCTCTCAGTTTTTTGGGGTGTTTTTGCGGGGGCCGGGAGCGCCCGAAAAGAATTTGGTTTCCTTGACGTCTTACGGCCGTTGTGATATAAGGGGGCAAATCAAGCCCTTCGGGGCCAGGGAGGGTGGCAGGACACAAGGAAGAACGGTCCGCGTTGGCAATCTCAGGCTGCTCCGATTATGCCGTACTCCCTAGCCCTTGACCATTCCCAGCACTCGGCTTCCTGCATGCGCACCATCTCGTAGAGGCCCAGGTGCCTCAATAAATAGGGGGTGAGAATGGGGTCCAAAAATGCCTGAGCCGAAGTCCGGATAAACTTACCATAAAGATTTTGGAAAAAGAGGAGGTTGTCGATGAGATCATTATCCAAGTCCTTTGCTTTGCTGATGGTTCTGGCGTTCGTTTTCGTAGGTTGCGGTAAGGAGCCCACGGCCGACATCGATGCTGCCAAGGCAGCTATCGACGCCGTGGTAGCGGCGGGCGCCAATGTCTATGCGAAGGATGAGCTCGCGAAGCTGAATGAAGATTTTCAGGCCGCACAGACCGAAATCACCGCGCAGGCCGACAAGACCTTCAAGAACTACGCCAAGGCGACAGAGTTGCTGGTGAAGGTGAAGACCGACGCGGAAGCGCTGCAGGCTGTCATTCCCGCAAAGATGGAAGAGGCAAAGAACGGCGCGCTGGCGGCACAGACTGAAGCCCAGGCGGCAATTGCTGCGACCAAGGAATTCTTGGCGAAAGCCCCCACGCTCAAGGCGCTCAAACCGGAGCTGGACGCCGCGAAGGCCGAACTCAAGGACGTCGAGGGCGCATATGCGCAGATCCAGACTGCCATCGATTCGTCTGATTTCATGGGGGCGAAGGACATGGCGGTATCCCTGAAGGATAAGGCTACGTCCATTGCCGACCGCATCAATATGGCGATTGAGAAGGCGAAAGTCCCCGGGACGAAGTAAAGGGCGGATTTTCTCGGTTCAGGGTCCGGGCTCACCGGTGAGCCCCTTCCCTCGTTTAGCGGAATACCACCGGATCCTCCCGAAGCCCATCGGCCTGGAAAACAGGAACGAACGCTTCGGGAGGACCGGTGGTTTCCTTTTTGGGCAGGCCCCGAACGATCATCGCCGACACCTCCGGAATCCCGCGCGGTCACGGCTACCATGCTCGCATGATTTCCCCGAAACACTCGAGGCCGCTCCAGATGACAGCCGTGTACCCGTGTCCGGGGCGCGTCCACGCACCCGCGAGGAAGAGGTTCTTGATCGGCGTGTCATGCGGCACGCGTTGCATGCCGGAGTTGTCGAGCGTCTGGTCGAATCCGTAGACAGCGCCGCGGTGGTTGCCGGTGTAACGCAGGTTCGTGAGCGGCGTCCCGATCTCCTTGACCTGGACCGCCTTCGATAGCCCCGGCATGATCGTTTTCTCGGCCTGGCCGATGAGGACATCCGCCATCCGTTCCTTCTCCGCCCGGTAAGCCTTCTTGTTGCCGGCAAAGTAGTCGCTCTCGAACTGCTCCCAGTGATCGTAGCCCTGGAGAGTGATGATGTTGACCGTGTTCTTCCCCTTCGGCGAGTAGCCCTCGTACAGGTTGTCGTAGAACGTGATCCCGAAACCGGGATTCGAAAAGTCCGCGCGTTGGGCGGCTCCGTAGCTCGCGTCCATGTCGTACCCCGTCTCGAAGAAGACCTCCGTGTCCGCGATACCGAGTTGGCGGACCAGATCCTTCTTTAGCCCCAGGAACACCTGGAAGCTCGAGAGGCTCACGCTGTGCCGGTCCATCTTGGCGAGGTAGTCCGCGAGGTATCCTGCTTCTTCCGGCATCATGCGACGGAAGGTGTCGAAGGGGTTGGCGTTGGAGACCACGACACGCGCCCGGTAAGTTTTCCCGTCCGCCGCCCCCACACCGACAGCGGCGTGATTGTCCACGAGGATTTTTTCCACCCGGGTGCCGAGTTTCACCGTGCCGCCGCGGGTCTCGATGAAGCGTACAAAGGCGTTGCTCAATTCTTGTGATTTCCCGACGGGATAATAGCCTCCCTCCTGGAGATAACCGATCGTCGGCAGCGCGTAGTAAATGCACGACAGGCGCGACGGCGGCAGTCCGTAGTAACCCCAAAGCGAGGAAACGAGCGCTTTCAATTGGGGCGCCTTGATCCACTCGTCCACGAGCTGTCCCCATGTCTTGCTGTAGCACTTGAAGAGGTACGGGAAATCCACCGGAAAGCGCGACATGTCGACCTGCCCCTGGGCCTGGGAGAATTTCCCGATGTCCGCCGAGAGTCCCTCCATATCTTTGAACAGTCCCTCTATGCCGGCGCGCTCGTCCGGGAAGTGCCCGGCGAGAAGATCGATGTATGCGCTCACGTTCCGCGAGGGGACGCGGATATCGTGCTCCGGGAACATGGCGCGATAGAGGCCCTTGTGCGGGACGAATTTCACCTCTGTAATCTCGGGGAAACCGCCGATGAGATTGCGGACGCCGTCGCGTTCATCGACGACCGTCGAGTGAAGGGAGGCGTCGAACACGAAGCCGCCCGGGCGGTCGAATGTGGTCGCGTATCCACCGGCGCGATCGTGCATCTCGAGAACGAGCGGTTTGAAACCCTGCCGCGCGAATGCCGCCGCGCAGCTCAAGCCCCCAAGACCTGAGCCGATGATGATCGCGTCGTAGGCGTCGTCCCCCTCAGCCCTAGTGGCCCTTGGGAAAGCGCTCCAATCGATTGCGAAAGCGCCTAGACCCACAAGAACGGTTTTGATGAAATCTCTTCTGTCGATCTCACTGCCGGCCATGTCATCGCCTCCTGGTTGTGTACTCACCCACACATTATATAGCACCCGACCGCCAACGGGCGTCCTTTTTCTGGTCCGAGTCACAGGCCGGCTACGTCCGATGCCCTTGTCCGGTGCCGCCGGCAGTGCTAAGATCACTGAACTTAGATCCTGGCTCGACGACCATCACGAGGGAGGTTCGGACCATGAACTCAGTTCGAACGGTGGTTTGTTTCGCCGTAGCGACGATCGGCCTACTGTCTGCCCACCACGGGCGGTGCGAAGCGGCCGCCGATAGTGCGCCGCGACTCAAAGCGCGCGTCGATTCGCTTCGCATAGAATGCCAGTTCTCGAAGGCACTCGCTTCCGCCAAGGAGCTTCTCGAGCTCAGACGGGGGGACGAGTCGTCGAAGCCCTATCAGGTGGCCGACGCTGAACGGCTGGTGTCCACTCTGGAATTCATCTTGAGCCTTCCGACTGAAGACCAAAAAGAATTGGCACGCGCGTATACGCTGTTTACCGAATCGAGAGAACTCTTTAACAACTCCCAGTACGACGAGGCGAAATCTTCCGCCGACGAGCAAATTGAGATATACACCCGACTCCTGGGCCCGGATCATCCCGAGGTGGCCACGAGCCTGCAAGTTCTCGGGACGTTGTACCGCACGCTGGGCCAATACGCGGAGGCCGAGGCGCCTTTCAAACGCTCGCTCGCGATACGGGAGAAGGCCCTCGGCCCGGATCATCCCGACGTGGCCAAGAGCCTCAATAACCTCGCGGCGTTGTACTACACGCAAGGCCAGTACGCGGAGGCCGAGCCGTTCTACGAGCGCTCGCTCGCGATACGGGAGAGGGTCCTCGGCCCGGATCATCCCGAGGTGGCCTGGAGCCTCAATAACCTCGCGGAGTTGTATCGCGCGCAAGGCCGGTACGCGGAGGCCGAGCCGTTCTACCAGCGCTCACTGGCGATCCTGGAGAAGGTCTTCGGCCCGGATCATCCCGAGGTGGGCCTGAGCCTGAACAACCTCGCGGGCCTGTACGAGACCCAGGGCCGGTACGCGGAGGCCGGGTCGCTCTTCAAGCGCTCGCTCGCGATCCTGGAAAAGACCCTCGGCCCGGAGCATCCCGATGTCGCCATGGGTCTCAACAACCTCGCGCTTTTCTACCGGACCCAGGGCCAGTACGCGCAAGCCGAGCCGCTCCACAAGCGTGCGCTCGCGATTTCGGAGAAGGTGCTCGGCCCGGAGCATCCCGATGTGGCGTGGAGCCTGAACAGCACTGCAGCGCTTTACGTCATCCAGGGCCAGTACGCGCAGGCCAAGCCGCTCTACCAACGCGCACTCGCAATCTGGGAGAAAGCGCTGGGCCCGGACCATCGCCTTGTGGCCCAGAGCCTGCACAACCTCGCGGAAGTGTACTACTACGAAGGCCAGTACGCGCAGGCCGAGCCGCTCTACAAACGTTCGCTCGCGATCTGGGAGAAGACTCTCGGCCCGGAGCACACCGATGTCGCCAAGAACCTGCACAACCTCGCGGTGCTGTACTACAGCCAAGGTCAGTACGCGCAGGCCGAGACACTCTACACGCGCGCGCTCGCGATATGCGAGAAGGCCCTCGGCCCGGATCATGCCCTCGTGGCCACCAGTCTCAACGGCCTCGCGGCGCTGTACGACAGACAAGGCCAGTACGCGAGGGCGGAGACGCTCTACACGCGGGCGCTCGCGATACGGGAGACGACCCTCGGCCCGGAGCATCCCGAGGTGCTCACGAGCTTGGACGATCTCGGAAACCTCATGTATCGAAAAGGGGACTACGCGAGCGCCGAACGATACCTCGCCAGAGCCGCGAAGGTGTACGACGCCTCACGCCTGCGCGCGGGGGGTGGCTTGGAACGCGCCACGTTTCAAGAGTCCCCATATCCCTCCCTCGCACTCGCCCGCTTGGCGAGCGGGAAAACCAGAGACGCCTGGCCCGCGGCCGAGAGAAGTCTGGGGCGGACGCTGGCGGACCTTCTCTTCGCGGCAAAAAGTCGCCCTCTCACCAGCGCGGAGATCGCGACGGAAGATTCCCTCCTCGGCGCGTTGACGAACCTGGAAAGCTCGATCGAGGCGCTCGGCCAAGCCCGCGCGAAGGATCCGAGTCCTGAGGCCAAGGCGGAGTACGAAGAAGCTCGCAGCCGCTTGATCGCCATGGAGGCTGCATGGAGTGCGTTTCAAGCGGGACTCCGCGAGAAGTATCCCATTTCCGAGGGCCAACCGTACCCGTTCAAGAAGATCCAGGCCGCCCTCGACCGGAAGACCGCGATTGTGGGGTGGCTCGACGCGGATGAGAATCAAGGATCCTCGACTTCTTGGGCGTACGTCATTCGCAACAAGGGTGCGGTGTTTTGGGCGCGCCTCCCTTCTCCCGGGGAGGACTCCGATGCCACCCCCTTCGAGCACTCTATGTGGCTTCGTGAACAACTTGCCCTACCGGGTTGGAGCGCGGGCAGTCTGGAACGGACCGCTCGAGCCGGCCGAGAGGAGTGGAGGAAGCGCGTGGCCCCGTTGTCTCAGGCGCTGAACGGCGTGACCGATTTGGTCATCATCCCCTCGGGGGCGATGCTCGGGGTTCCCGTGGAAGCCCTCGTAGACGAAACCGGCATGTACGTCGGTGACCGATACTCGGTCTCCTACACTCCATCGGCCACCATCTACACGTGGCTCAAGGAGCGAGAAGAAAAACGCAAGGGCGCTCAGGGCAAAGAGTCGTTGCTTGTCGGCGACCCGCCGTTCCAGCCGGAACAACTGGCCGACATGGAGAAAGAAGGCGGCGCCCAAACGACCTGTCTCGCCCCCCGAGGACCGCGGGGCGATCGCTCGAAGCTCCGGTATGTCCTGGCTGGGGACGACGACGCGCAGAGCAGTCTCAATCGCCTGCCGTGCACACGGCTTGAAGTGGAAGCCATCACGCCTTTGGTTCCTCAGCCGACGCTTTTCGTCGGTCCGAAGGCCTCCGAGCAGGAGCTCGTGCAGCTCGCCGGAGAGGGCCGATTCAAGGACTTCCAAACGATTCACCTGGCCACGCATGTTCTCGTCGATCACGAGCGGCCCGAGCGCTCGGCCCTGGTGCTCTCTCTCGTCAATCTCCCCGACCCACTGGAGGCAGTGATGAAGGGGGAGCGGATCTACGATGGACTCGTGACGGCCAAAGAGGTGCTGCGGGAGTGGAAGCTCGATGCCGACCTCGTGACCTTAAGCGCATGTGAAACTGCATTGGGAAAAGAAGTCGGTGGCGAGGGCTATGTGGGGCTTGCCCACAGCTTTCTTCAGGCGGGAGCGCGGAGCTTGATTGTGAGCCTGTGGCCGGTTCAGGACCAGGCCACTTCCTTTCTTATGAAACGCTTCTACGAGAACTGGACGGGCGGGTACAGCGATGTTCGAGGCGGCCGCACGGGTCGAGCGATGTCGAAAGCGGATGCGCTCCAGGAAGCGAAGCGCTATCTGCGAACCTACACCGACAAGAACGGAGAGAAGCCGTTCGAACACCCGTTCTTCTGGTCGGCATTCATACTCATCGGAGATCGCGAATGAATCGATCGGGCACGACATAGGCCGGCTCGGCAATTCGCCGGATCGGCGCCCGAACAAAACGCGGCCTCCCGCCTCCGGAAGCTGCGGGCTTCGCCGGAGAGGGGAGGCCGCTATCGTTTCTCAGCTCGCCGCACGCGGCGGCGATCCAGCGCTGCGGCGCCCCAGAGAGATGCGCCGCTAGAAAGCCAGGGCTATTCGCTCTCGTGCTCTTCTTCGTCCTCGTGGACCTTCGTGAGGCCTTCACACTCGTTATCGATCTTCATGAGCATGAACTTGCCGTTCTTGTTGTCCGGATTCAGCTCGAGCGATTTCTCGTAGAGCGAGCGTGCCTTCTCGCATTTCCTGGCCGCGAGGCACGCTTCCCCGAGGCTGTCGTAGGCGTTCCACGACTCGGGGTTCATCCTGACGTTGAGATCGAAGATCGAGAGCGCCGCGTCCAGGTTGCCGGCAAAGAGGTAGAGGTAGCCGAGCGTGTTGATCTCGCTTTCTTTGAAGTAATAGTCGGCGCTCTTCGACTCGGCCAGTTCCTGCGCCAGATGCTCGCCGGCCTTGAGGCCTTTCTTCTCGATCGCGTCATGGATGTGAACCGCGGCGGAGTTCCTGTTCAGCGAGATTTTCTCCCACGAGAGCTCGGTTTTCTCTTCCGCGCTCATGCTCGCCATCTGCTTTTTGAGCTCCAGTTCCTTCTTGTATTTCTCCTTCTCCTCGGCGCTCATGTTCTCCATCGTCTTCTGAAGCTGCAGCTCTTTTTCCTTGAGCATCATCTCCTTCTTCTTTAGCTCCGCCTCTTTCTTCTCTTTGTCACTCTTCTCCTGCGTTTGCGCCTGCGTCTGCCACACGCCCGACATCGATAGCGGGATAACGATGGCCGCAATGGCGAGGCACGACACGATGCCGGCCCTGCGCCGGCCCCTGTTCCTGTCAATCTTGGGATCGAGGATGCACATGATTCTCTCCTTCAGATTCGAGCCCTGGGATATTGTTGATAGCTGCCAGACCGACCCGCGAGGCGCGCTCAGCCCCGCCGCGATGTCCATGAGGAACATCGCGTAGTCCGAGGGCCTTGCGCCTGAGGCGAGCACGGCATCGTCGCAGTCGCGCTCCCGCTCGATCCTCGCCGCCTTCACGGCGTACCACACGAGGGGATTAAACCAGTGGACGCTCCTCACGACGGTCGCGAGGACCTCGGCGAGCCCGTCCCGACGTTTGATGTGGGCGAGCTCGTGGGACAAAATGTAGCGTCGCTTTGCGGTGGGCCACGCCGCCGAGCCGGTCGGGACGACTATCGCCGGATTGATCGCTCCCACGGTTACCGCGGCTCCTATATCGCACGACTCGAAAAGACGAATGCGCCGGCTGAGGCCGAGCCTTGCTGCGCTTTCCTCGAGGAGCTCCGCCCATTCCTCATCCACCCTTCGGCATCGAGCGAGTATCCTGCGCCGGAACGTGGTGCGCACGGCGAGCCAGC
>JBGSIK010000076.1:0-10716 GCA_041742575.1 Candidatus Krumholzibacteriia bacterium | reverse complement strand
GGCCTGCGGACTTTGATACGGACGCTCAAGGTGCCGAACATGATTGAAAAAACCCTGCGCTACCCCGGTCATATAGAGAAAATCACCCTCCTGCGCGAGACCGGTTTCTTCAGCAAGGAGCCCATCGAAATCAACGGCGTGAGCGTGCGACCCCTGGACTTCACCGCCAAGATGCTCTTTCCCAAGTGGAAGCTTCGGGAAGGTGAGGGCGATGTGACGGTGATGCGGGTGATGGTCTCGGGCGAGTCGGACGGCCGCAAGTGCACTTACACCTACGATCTTCTCGATCGCTATGACGTGGCCACCGACACGACTTCGATGGCGCGAACGACTGGCTACACCGCCACTACAGCCGTCCGCATGCTCGCACACGGGCTCTACGACCGCATCGGCATTTCGCCCCCCGAGTTCATCGGGGAGCGCCCGGATTGCGTTGAGTTCATGCTGAAGAATCTCGCGGCGCGGGGAATCGTGTTCACGGAGACGAGCACTGTTCAGTCTCCTGACTGAAGTACGGCTCGAAGCGCCCCATGTACGTTCGCAGTTTTGTTTCAGCGCACGAGGACCATCTTGCGGGTCTCGGTGAACTCCCCGGCACGCAGGCGGTAGAGGTAGACTCCCGATGGAACCGCGACGCCGGCGGCGTCTCGTCCGTCCCAAGGTGTCGACTTGAAGCCCCGATCCTGGGACTCGTCGACCAACGTGACGATGAGCCTCCCACGGATATCGAAGACATCCACGGTGACCCATGCCCGCTCGGGGAGCCCGTAGGGAATCAAGGTGCTCGGTGTGAACGGATTGGGTTGGTTCTGTCCGAGGGAGAAGACACTCGGAACCGGTTCTGAACGAACGAAGGACACTTGGACCCACCCCGGCGAGAGAGCCTCTCGGTCCTTAGTGAGATACATGGTGAGTCGATATTGGTACACAAGTCCGGCGGTGACGTCGGCGTCGGCAACGGTTCGCGTTTCGGGCGATAGCAGCGTGTCGGCCGGAATCCACACATCGGGGAATCCCGTGCAGGTTCGGTGCGCGCGAAAGCCTTCGACGATGTCTTGTGTATCTATCTTCCAGTCGAGTCGGATTCCTCCTTCCCTGGGCACGGCCGTGAACTCGGTTATCGCGGGCAGAGCCGTCGTCGTCACGGCCAAGGGCCGCGAACGGATCGTCGTTCCATAGCCGGCGGGGAGATAGACCACGAGCGTGTAGACATAATTGCATTCAGGAGCGCCGTTCTCGTCGGTGTAGGACCGTGCCGAGGCTCCGAGCATGGTGTCCGGTGGAAGCCAAATGTCTTCGCTTCCTGCGCTTTGGCGCTGCAGGCGGAACCCCTGCGCCAAGTCCGCCCATTCGATCTCCCAACTCAGTCCAATACGATCGAGTTCCGGCGACGCACTGAACGTCTTGATCACGGGCAGAGCCGGCACCATGACGGAGTCGGGCGCCGAGCGGACCTCACCGACACACCAGGCGTATACGATCAGCGTGTAGACGTATTCATGCCCGGCATCGACGTAGTCGAGCCAGGACCGTTCCGATGGTCCCAGCATGCCCTGCAGGGGAAGCAACACCTCTTGAGTTCCGGCTCTCTGGCGCAACAGGCGGAAGCCCTGTACGCCGTACTGCGACGCGATGTTCCATTGGAGTTGGACCTGGCCGAACTGGGGAGAAGAGCCGCTGAACTCGGTAATGGTGGGCGGCGGGGGCAGAGGCCCCACCGTCACGGTCATGGGTTCCGAGCGGATTTCACCGCCAGACTTGAGGTCCACGACGAGTGTGTGGAGATAATCGCCCGGAGCTACGTCGAGGTCGTTGTAGGATCGTGCCGACGAGGCCAACATGCTGTCCGGCGGAAGCCAGACGTCTTCGGCTCCGGCGCATTGGCGCAGGATGCGGAAGCCCAGTACGCGGAACGGCGAGATGATCTCCCATTGCAGTTGAACCCCGCCGCACAGTTGGGGGTAGGCGCCGAACTCCGTGACGGATGTGGGCGGCGGCGGCGCTTCCCGGGGGCCCGGGATCACCGAGAGAATCCTGGCGCAGTTACCCACGATTCGGCCGGTCGCGTCCACGCCGTTGAATTGCACCGGGATGGTTCGCGTCCACGAGTTGCCCCCGTCCCTCGTCCGCAAGACCCCGCCCGCGCCAACGGCGAATCCGGTAAGCGCGTCGGAGAAGGCAACATCCGTTAGATCCCCCGTTGTACCGCTCGACTGCGCCGTCCAGTTCAATCCTCCGTTCACGCTGCTGTAGATCGCGCCCCCTTTGCCGACGATCCAGCCGTGTTGGGCGTCCGCGAAATAAATGGCCTCGAACCCGACATTAATTTGAACGTCCAGCAGATACCACCGCCTTCCGCCGTCGGAGGTGACGTACGGGTGATTACTGTCCAAAACCCATCCGTGATCCGCGTCGAGGAAGAAGACATCACGAGGATTGAGCCTGTCGAGGACCTGCGTCCATGTCGTCCCTCCGTCGGTCGTGCGCAAAACCACTTCGCTCGAACGCGAGAGGACGTAGCCGTGGAGGGCGTCCGGGAAGGAAGCGGCCGTGAGGTCCACGTCCATGATCCGACTCGTCCAATGAATTCCGCCATCGGTGGTGCGCAAGAAAAGGCTATCGCCGACAGCGACTCCGTGCAGGGCATCCGTGAACTCGACATCCTGCAGGTTCGGCAGGCTTGCACCCGCCGCTTGAGCGTGCCACGTGAGGCCGCCGTCATTTGTCGCGTATATGCACCGGTCCCCCACGACCCAGCCCGTCCAGTCGTCGAGGAAGAAGACATCATTGAGTGTGGATTCGATCTGTATTTCTCGGTGGTCCGTCCATGTCTGACCGCCGTCGGTGGTGTGGCTGATGTAACCCGGGCTGGTAAGATGAAAACAACAGAGACGTCCGTAATCATCGTAGCCGGGATATCCCACGGGGACCCCGACGACGGCGGCGGTGTTCACGTCACCGAAATCCAGATCGTATCTGCGCCAGGTTCCGGATGTGCTGCCGAGCCACGCGCCGAAACAGTGTGGTAAGGTCCAGTTTTGCCAGGATAATCCCCCGTCATGTGTCGTCTTGGCAACGTCAGTATAGCATATGTCGGATCCTTCAAGCCCGAGGATTGCCCCGGTCGAGGAATCGGCGAATGCCACTGAACACCAGGACGGGCTGGAAAGCGCGGACGACCAAGTTGCCCCGCCGTCGGTAGTTCTGTAGAGAACTCCGGTAACCTGTTCCCAGCCCACACCCCCCCACCATGTGTATCCGGCGATCACCCCGTGGAGAGGATCAATCACGTCGACGTCCATAAGCACCGGCCCCCACTTGTCCGGATGTGGCCTCGGAAAGGCCTTCGCCGTCCACGTGACCCCGCCATCGGTGGTCGAAAACACCGTGTTTCCTCCGACGATCATTCCCGTGAGTCCATCGCAGAAGTCGACATCATTGAGGCCCATGCCGGCGCCGGCAGTATGCGGCACCCAGGTGGCCCCACCATCAGTAGTACGTATGATGGTTCCACCGCCGCCTATGGCTGTCCCGCTCATCGGATCGGGGAAGCTCACGCGTATGAGCCTCACCGTGGTTCCACTCGACTGCGCCACCCAGCTTTCGCCCCCGTCTGTCGTCCGGAAAACCGCGCCCGCGTCACCCACCACCAAGCCATTCGATTCATCGGCGAAAGAAATCGCTTTGAGCCCGTATGACACGGGGCTTCGGAGCTGCCGCCACGTCGCTCCGCCGTCGTCGGAGCGAAGGATGGTCCCTTCGCCGACGGCAACGGCGGTGTACGCATCGACATAATCGACGTCATACAGGCTGTAGCCGGTAGGTCTCGGATGGAGCCAGTACCACGAAGTCGTGTCGAGTGCCGAGGGCTCGGCTTCGACACGGGTCGAAGACCCGAGCACCGCCACGCACAGGGGAATGAGAAGGAAACGCAACAAGGATCTCATGGTCCCGCTTCCTTTTTACGCATGAATCATTATACGGAGACGTTGCGGATGCAAGAGACAAAACCCATACGCATGGATACACCCGGGCGGGCGGAGCGGTCGGCCGGACCCGTCCAGAAGACGTCTTCATTCGGGTTGAGAGCCCCCAGACGAGCCTGGTATAATGCGCCGACTCAAGAACCGGCCACCGCCGTAACGACGAAAGGATCCCCATGAGCGAAGCGAAAAAGCCCTTCGAGCCCTATGTCGCCGCTGACGTTTCCATGCTCGAGCTCACGGTGCGCGCCGTCGTGATGGGCGCGATCCTCGGTCTCGTCTTCAGCGCCGTTACCGTGTACCTCGGCCTCAAGGCGGGGCTCACGGTAGCGGTGAATATCCCCATCGCGATCGTCGCCATGGCGATATTCGCCGGCCTTACCAAGTGGCGGGGAGGAAGACCGGGGACCGTCCTGGAGATCACGACCGTACAAACTACGGGCGCCGCCGGGGAATCGATCGCGGCGGGAATCATCTTCACCATGCCCGCGCTCATCTTTCTCGGCTTCAGCCTCGATGTGACCAAGCTCTTCATAGTCGCCCTCGCGGGCGGGTGCCTGGGCGTGTGCTTCTTGATCCCCCTGCGGCGGATACTGATCGAGAAGGAGCACGGGGTGCTCCCGTATCCCGAGGGGATCGCGTGCGCGGAGGTCATCAAGAGCGGCGAGAAGGGAGGCGCGCACGCCGCCTCCGTGTTCTGGGGCGCAGGGATCGGATTCCTGTACAAAGCGTTCATGAACATCTTTCATTTCTGGCGCGAGGCGCCGGTGTGGAGGCCCGGCTTCTACAGCGGTTCGACGGTGATCGCCGAGGCCTCGCCGGAACTCCTCGGCGTCGGCTACATCATCGGCCCGCGCACGGCATCCATCATGGTGGCGGGCGGTTTCGTCTCGTGGATGCTCCTCATCCCCTTGATCAAGTTCTTCGGCGCTTCGATGCCGATCACGGTCGAAGAAGGAGGCCGGCTGGTCACGAAGACTCTCGGAGATCTTACGAGCTACTCCGTCATATGGAACCAGTACGTGCGCTATATCGGAGCGGGAGCGGTCGTCGCGGGAGGCCTCATCAATCTCGCCCGGGCGATGCCGACCATCGTGCACTCATTCCGCGATTCATTCGCCGAGATACGGGGGTCGAAGATCCAGAAGGCCGCGGTGAGTAGGATCTCTCAGGACCTTCCCATCACGTTCGTAGTCGCGGGAATCGCGGTGGCGTTCGTGGTGATCTACGCGCTCCTCAATTTTGTCATCCATCCGGGACATCTCGGGGGGAACTTCATCGCGACGATACTCATCATCGTCTTCGGTTTCTTCTTCGCCACCGTTTCCTCGCGCCTCGTCGGCGAGATCGGGGTGTCGTCCAACCCGACCTCGGGGATGACGATCGCCACGCTCATGGCGACGTGCCTCATCTTCATCGGTGTCGGCTGGTCGGGCGGGGTGTACACGGCGGTGGCGCTCATGGTGGGCGCCGTCGTCTGCATCTGCGCCTCCAACGCGGGGAACGTCGCCCAGGCGCTCAAGACCGGCTACCTGCTGGGATGCACGCCGCGTAAACAGGAATACGGCTACATCATAGGGGCGTTCACATCGATCTTCGTCGTGGGCTTCACGGTGGTGACGCTCAACAAGGCGTTCACGACCGAGAGCCCGATCTCGGATCCTCTATTCACTCCGCCCACGGAGGCGGTCCTCGAAAGCACGGTGGAACGGGAGGGAACGACGTTCGACGTCTACGGCATACATGGCACCGGCGAGAAGTACCTTTTGAGCCGGAGCGAGCCCAGGCAGGTCATCAAGCAGGAAGCCGGTATCGGCTCGTCGAAGCTCGCCGCTCCGCAGGCGCGGCTCATGGCGACCGTGATCGACGGCGTGTTGAACCGGAAGCTCCCGTGGGTCTTGATCCTCATGGGCATATGCCTCACGGTCGCGGTCGAACTCTGCGGCGTGCGCGGGCTTCCTTTCGCCGTGGGCGTGTACTTGCCCATGTCCACATCCGTACCCATCTTCGCGGGCGGCCTCATCAAATGGGCCCTCGACAAGAACTCGAAACGCCGGGCCGCGGCCAAGGACGAATCGGGGCCTGGGATGCTGTACGCGAGCGGGCTCATTGCCGGCGGCGCCATCGGCGGATTGCTCTTCGCGATCATCACCGGCTTCGATCTCGACGCCAAGCTCGCGATCGGGCCGCGCATATTCGGAGAAGCGCTCACGGATTCGAGCTGGCTCGGGCTCATCATGTTCATGGTGCTGTGCGGGACGCTGGTGCGTTGGGCGCTCAAGAGAATCCGCGCGTAGGAGCGAGACGGGGCCCCTCGAGCAATCACGACCGGACTGCATGACCGAGAAAGGACGATAACCCCATGAGCGAACTGAAGTACATGTTGGGGCCCATGCGTGTTCCGTTCTTGATCCTCACACCCGCCTGCGTCGTGCTCGGCCTGGGCACGGCCGTCTGGACGCGCGGGGGAGTGAGCCCGCTCCATTTCGTGCTTGCGCTGGTCGGAGCCATCGCGGCGCACATCAGTGTCAATGCGTTCAACGAATATTTCGATTTCAAGAGCGGGCTGGACTTGAAGACGCAGCGCACGCCTTTCAGCGGCGGGAGCGGCACCCTCCAGGAGAAGCCCGAACTATCGCGACAGGCTCTGGCGACGGCGATCGCGAGTCTCGTGATCGTATG
Organism: Candidatus Krumholzibacteriia bacterium; assembly: GCA_041742575.1. Classification (GTDB taxonomy): domain Bacteria; phylum Krumholzibacteriota; class Krumholzibacteriia; order WVZY01; family JAKEHA01; genus JBGSIK01. The sequence goes on along the minus strand of JBGSIK010000076.1, from coordinate 4,051 downwards.
TTTGGTGGGTGTGTACTTCCTGTGGGTGAGAGGTCCTCGGCTTCTGCCCTTGGGGCTCGTCGGCGTGGCGCTCCTCGTAATCTACACGCCGTGGCTCGCGCACGACTCCCTGCTGTGCCTCATCGCCCCCGGCCTGGGATTCGGATCGTTGATGGTCGTCGGCACACATTTCGCTCTCACGGGCGAACACTCCGGCACCGCGTTCGTCGCTTCTCTGGTGCCTTTTTTCCTGGTCAGCAACCTGCTCCTCTTGAATCAGTTTCCGGACGTAGAAGCGGATCGGAGCGTGGGCAGGAGAAACTTCCCCGTCGCCATCGGCAGGAAAGCGAGCAGCCTCATCTACGGTGCGTTTCTGTTACTGGCTTTTGTATCCATCGTCGTAGGAGTATCACTCCACTACCTGCCCAAGGCGAGTCTTCTGGGGCTCCTCGCGCTGGCGGCGGCGATTCCCGCCGCGGTGGGGGCCTATCGGTTTGCCGATGATACAAAGAAGCTCGTGCCCTACATGGGCCTCAACGTGCTCGTCAACATCGCGACACCGGTGCTGGTGGCCATCGGGCTCTTCGTCGGCTGAAACGAGTTGCCGGGGCGAGGAGATGTGCTCGGTGGGCATCCACGCCCGGCATGCCGGGCTGGTTCGATGCTCAACTCTTTCGTCACCGAACCCGGGAAGCGCGCTTCACTCCCAGGAGCGTGAGATCGTCGAACTGCGGGGATCTTCCGGCATGCGCGGCCACGCCGTCCAAGATCCTTGCGATGAGGATGTCCGCCGGCTCTCTCCGGTGTGCGGCGATGAGCTCGGCCAGACGGTCGGTGCCAAAGAGCTCTTCTGATGCGTTCGCGGCGTCGGTGATTCCGTCGGAATACACCACCAGCACATCGCCCTCTTCCAGACGCATCGAAGCCTCGCGGTAGCGCATGCCATCGAGTATCCCCAGAGCCAGATTCCCCGATTGCAGACGCCGGGATGAGCCGTCCTTCGAAAACAAAAACGGCGGCTCGTGCCCGGCATTGCAGTAGACGAGTTCGTGAGCGGAGCAGTTGAGCATGCCGTAGAACAGGGTCACGAAACGCTCATCGTCGGTGCTCCGGAAAACGAGCGTGTTCGCACGCTCCATGCGCGCGCTCATGGGCGCATCGACGAGCGTCAGGGCCCGGAGTGTCGCCTGCACGTTGGCCATCAGCAGCGAAGCGGGGAGCCCCTTGCCCGACACATCCCCTAGGCACACGGCGAGCTTGCCGTCGCCGGCGGGAATGAAATCGTAGTAATCGCCCCCGACGGACAGAGCGGGAATGCTCGTGCCGGCGACTTCGTACCCTTCGAGCATGGGCGGAGACTTGGGCAGCAGGTTGTTTTGGATCTGTTTCGCCAGGTTGAGCTGCTCCTCCATCCTGTTTTTGTCCTGGGCGAGACGGGAGTTGTCGATGATCTGCGCGGACTGAGCGGCGATGATCGACATGAGCCGTTCGTCCTCTTCGCTGAAACCCGCCTGTCCCTTCTTGTTGTAGATGGTGAGGATGCCGGTGAGCTCCGACTTGAGCATCAGCGGCAGGCACATGACGGATCGGACCGACGCGTCCCAGGTGAGGCCGCGGAATCTCTCGTCGCGGGACGGGTCGCCGATCAAGAGCGGCTTCTTATAGAGCAGCATCCACCCGAGGAGACTTTCGTTCACGTGGTAATGCGGGTTTTCGATGCTGCTCAGCACCACGCGCACTTGCGTGCCGATTGGGCCGCGCTCCCCGCGGTCGAGCAACGTGACGGTGGCCTGTTCGGCGTCCACGGCCCGCATCGAGCGGTCGATCAACTTCTGGACGGCCTCGCCAGGGTCGGTCGCCGTGCCCATGGCGACGGCGAGATCGTTGAGGATCGAAAGGGTCTCGACCGACTTCTGGAGGCGCTGCACTTCGCCGCGGAGGGGTTCGTCCGCGGATACGCTGCGGTCGGTGCTCTCCGAGCCCACGCGAGACCGCGTTCTCCACCAAGGATTTCGTGGCTTGACTATGCCCATGGGCCCACAACCGTCAGTGCTTTCCAGTAGCAATCGCTCTTGGTGACGCGAGGCATCTCGGAAGCGATCGCCGGACTACCGTCCCCCCGCCCCGGGCGGCTGCGTCTGCGACATCATGGTTGCGTTCCGGTGTGACACTCGAAGCACCCGGTCTCCCGCCACTCCTCGTCGATGTCCTCGGGATGCAGGAAATCCAACCCGTCCTCGGTGACAGCCATCTGGGCGCGGTCCCCGCTGCCCTGGGAGAGTATGGTGTGACAGGCCGTGCACTCATGCGAGACCACGAGCCCGTCTTCGCTCACCTTGTTTCCCGCGTGGCAGCGCATGCAACCGGGGAAGGAGAAATGACCGATGTTGTCCGGGTACTCCTCCCAGCGGACGTTCATCTCCGGGAACATGCTCAGTGAGAACTGGGTGCGCGTCGCTTCGATTGCCCGCTCGATCGCGTCCCGACGCTGCTCGTACACTTCCGGATAATCATCCTGGTAGGCCTTCAGGATGTAGGCGGCGATAGCGCTATCCGCTTCGGCCTCGGATTCGTATTTCCTCGCGGCCATGGCCTCGACCGCGATGCGCTTGATCGATGGAAGGTCGCGGTCGATCATCCGGGTGAGTATCGCGTGATCGATCATGTAGTCCGGCGTGTGGTACTTGTGACTCGGGCGGTTGTGGCAGTCCATGCAGTCCATCCGCCGCTTCTCCAGCGTTGCGGCCTCCTCCTCGGTGAGCGGCTTTTCTTGGTCCTGATAGACCGTGACTCGCCCCGTGGCCAGTTCCTCGACCCTGACCCAGGGAATGTCCTGGCGCCGCTCGTCGCGGGCGATGTAATCCACCCGCACGCCGATGTTCATGTGCCAGTGGATACCCGCAGTGCGCCCGGTCTCGGGATTGCCGCCCCCCGTCTTGATGAGCAGATTCGTCGGCCAGTGCGTGTTCTGCTCATCGTACATGTAATGACTGAACTGCCTCTGCTGCGCGCCGAAGAACTTCTCCGGCCAGTGGCATTTCTCGCACGTCTCCGGCGCGGGACGCAGGTTCTTGATGGGTGTGGGAATGGGCCGCGGGTATACGTCGAAGATGGTCGCGTACACCTGATACATGCCCGAGAGCTTGGACCTCGCGTACCAACCTGCCCCCTCGCCGACGTGGCAGGCGGTGCAGCGCACGCGGGAGTGGGGCGAGTCCTGGTAGGCGGTGTACTCCGGCTTCATCACCGTGTGGCAGGTGGTGCCGCAGAAGGGAACCGATTCGGTATACATGAACGCCCAGTACCCGCCGAACACGACCACCATGAGCAGGAGGACGGTACCGAACACGAACACGAAGAACGCGTTCCGGTGGCTCTTGTTGTTGAGGTCGACGGCGGGCCAGCGCGGGACCTCCGCCTCGCCGTGCTTCTTGATATACCGCCAGCGAAAGAACATGCCGATCGGTATCAAAATGAAACCCAGGAGCACGATGGGCGGAAGCGCCATGTAAACGACGATTCCGAGATAGGGATTGGTCTCTCCCTGGCCGGCCTGGAAGGCGAGAGTCACCAGCAGCACAATGCTAAAAACACCGGCGATGAATGCGCCGACGATGCTGGTCTTGTTGTAGGCGTAGCTGGGGAACCTGTGTCGTTTCAAGGCACGTCCTCTGAAAGGGTTGCGCCTACCATAACCCGCCCACCCGCGGCGCGTCAACCCGCGATTGACCCTCGTCGCATTCCCGTGTCGGCGTCCATGACGACAAGCCGCGATGAATGACAGCGAGATCGAACGGGCGCACGCGAACGGTTTGACCTTCGGACCCACGGCTGATAGAGTGTGGACACGTAGCTATGCGTGGTTTTGGTGAAATTCGCAGAGGAATGCCATGGTTCGGACAAGGACACAGTCCACGCGGTGGCTAACGCTCAGTGAGGCTGCTGATCGGCTGAACGTCCATCCCACAACGTTTCGGCGCTGGGCCGACGACGGGCGGATACCGGTGATGCTCACGCCCGGGGGGCATCGACGGTTTGCCGAGTCGGACATAGCGCGCCTGGCGCGACGCCG
>JBGSIK010000075.1:0-5749 GCA_041742575.1 Candidatus Krumholzibacteriia bacterium | reverse complement strand
CCCATGAAAATGGCGACCCATACGCCTGTTTAGCCCCACACTGCGGGTCTGGAACGATTCGTGCAAAGAACCCCGGGATCGGGACTTCGCATACAATTACTGAGCAGACACCGCCTCGGTTGCGGGCGGTGGGAAGAAAATGCCTACTCAAGGGTCAACTACCGTCGGATCCGTGGAATTCACGATCGGCGGGACGCTAAGCGTTCTCGCCGCACAGGGTTTTCTCACCGACCTGCAGGTCCGAGAAGCGCGGTCTGCTTATCCCGTGCAGCTTTCGGAAATCAGAAAGATGCTGAGAACACGGGAGAACGAGAACCCGTACGTGTCGCCGTTGGAGGTCATCGCCTCGTTCGCTTTTCCCAGCCGGAATCCACGCAGCGAATTCATGGACGAGGTGGAAGTCTGCAAGGCGTACAGCGCGGCCACGGCCTTCCCCTTCTGCCGCATCGACCCGCTCAAGCTGGACGCCAAGCAGCTCTGCAGCATCGTGTCGAAACCGTTCGCCAGGAAACATCTCCTGGTCCCGGTAAAGCTGGACGGACATCGGCTGCAGGTCGCGATGGTGAACCCGTTCGACCGCGTGGCGATCCAGAGCCTGGAGGACGTGACCGGCCATGAGATCGAGCCTGTCCTGGGTCTCCGCGAGGAGATACTGAAGACGATCAACGAGATCTTCGCTTTCGAGCACAGCCTGCTGAAAGCAGAGAAACTCAAGAACACGGCGAACGACCTCGGCAACCTCGAGCAGCTGGTCGACATCCTGACCGAGGACGAGTTGGATGCCTCCGACCAGCACATCGTGAAGGCGGTCGACCTCCTCTTGCAGTACGCGTTCGAACAACGCGCGAGCGACATCCACATCGAGCCCAAGCGGGAGAAATCGGTCGTCCGGCTCCGCATCGACGGGAAGCTGCACGACACCCACTCCATCCCCAAACAGGTGTACCCGTCATTCATCTCGCGCATCAAGATCATGGCTCGGATGGACATCGCCGAGAAGCGCAAGCCGCAGGACGGAAGAATAAAAAGCGTATTCAAGGACACCGAGATCGAGCTTCGGGTCTCGACCGTGCCGGTGGCGTTTGGAGAGAAAGCGGTCATCCGGATCTTCGACCCCGCCATGCTGGTCCAAGACCTATCCTCCCTCGGCTTTTTCCCCGAACAGCGGATCGTGTTCGAACGGATTATCGGAAGGCCCTACGGCATCATCTTGCTCACCGGGCCGACGGGAAGCGGAAAGACGACAACACTGTACTCGTCGCTCCAATTCCTTTCCACGCCGGACGTGAATGTCACCACCATCGAAGACCCGATCGAAATGGTCCACGATACCTTCAACCAGATCGGGGTGCAGGAGCACGCCGGGGTCACATTCTCCAGCGCGCTGCGCAGCATCCTGCGCCAGGATCCCGACATCATCATGGTGGGAGAGATCCGCGACGAGGAGACTGCTCAGTATGCCGTTCAGGCCGCCCTTACCGGACACCTGGTGTTTTCCACGCTGCACACCAACAATGCCAGCGGCGCCATCACGCGGCTCGTGGATCTCAATATCGAGCCGTTCCTGATCGCCTCCACACTGATTGGAGTGATCGCCCAGCGTCTCCTGCGCACGGTGTGCCGCAGCTGCGACGAGCGTGCGACGATCTCCGATGACGAACGCTTCTTGTTCGGAATTCCGCCGGAGGCTGATGTGTCGGGGATTCGCTCCGGCAGCGGGTGCGAGAAGTGCCGCAAGACCGGCTACCGCGGCCGGACGGGAGTGTTCGAACTGCTGGAGGTCACCGACAGGATCCGGGCTATGATTCGGGACCGGGCGGACGAAAGCGAAATCACCAAGATGGCGCGCGTCGCCGGCATGGAACCCCTCCTGCGTGGGGCGGTACGCAAATTACTGGCGGGCCAGACCACCGCGGAAGAAATCGTGCGCGTGGTACCGCTCATGGAGTGAAAACTCGATCAGCAGCAAGAACAGCTTCCCCGACGGACCCGAACCACCCACACCCCCCACTCCCCCGCTTAGTCCTCCCACTTGGACACTTTGCCCTCGATGATATAGATGTACTTGTTGCGTTTCCCGGCGGGATAAACCCATTGCTCTTCCGTTTTGCCGGCGATCTCGCTCACATTCTTCTTCGCGGGCATACCCCATGATTCCTCCGCGGCCTCACCGGGCATGCCAATGAAGACCTCGTGTTCGATGACGGCAGCGGCGATCTTCTTCCCCCACTTCCGGATGTAGCTGATCTGGCGCAACGTGGGATCCTCGAACCAGAAGATGTCGCTCATCCGATCGCGGATTTTCTCCGGCGCCAACGGCGGCTCGATATTGAGCCCGGAGACTATACGGAGCTTGCGCTTGTCGGCGGTGTCCACCGTCACGGCGCCTTTCTTGTGCATGTCCACGTCGATGATGATCACCTTCGTATCCACCGGAATCGAGCCGCCCTCGCCCAGATCCTCAACGATGACGCGTGTCCATGCCAGGCGGTTCTTGTATTCGCTCAAGATTTCGGTCTGCCCCTCGAGCGGGATGTCGATCTCGATTTGCTCCTTCACCTGAGAGCAGGACACAATCGCGAGCAGAACCAGTGGGAGAACCAGCTGTGCTTTTTTCAAACCTATCACCTCGCCGATGGAATGGTCCGATGCCGCAGCGGTGGGGGCTCGATATGATTCAGTATACGCCTTCGATATGGTTGACGACCATGGAGCCGAAGTCCTCGGCAATGTCTATCGCCACTACGTCGATCCGCGGCCTGGTCGCTGGTACACCGATGTCCCGCAGCGCTTGCTGCAGAACGATCCCTATCCTGCCGAGCTTTCTCTGATCGACGGCCTCCGCCGCCGTTCCGAACTGCGTTCCGACGCGGAGCTTCACTTCCACCGCCACCAGAACATCCCCGCGCCGAGCCAGTATGTCGATCTCCCTGCGCGCGAAACGGAGATTGCTGCGGAGGATCTCGTAACCCTTGACCGCGAGGAACGCCGAAGCGATTCGCTCGCCGAGTTCACCTCGTGCCCTTTTGTTCACCGTCACCCCTCCTCCTCACCTCACCGGATATAGTATTAAAACATCTCCGGCTCGTTTTCAACCGCTTTCAGGTGAAACGACCTCCGGTGAACCCCCGCGATCCCGTGCGCCAGAATGGCTTCCACGTGTTCCTGGGATCCGTAGCCCTTGTTGCTCGCGAAGTTATACTGGGGAAACCGGACGTGGAGCCTCCGCATGAGGCGGTCCCGCGCGACCTTGGCCACGATGGAGGCGGCCGCGATCGACAGGCTCCGACCGTCCCCCTTGCACACGGTCACCACGGGCCCGTCCCACTCGAAGGCGTCCCGGCCGTCGACGAGAACGATATCCGGCCTCGGCCGCAGCCGCACGACCGCGCGGCGCATGGTGACCAGCGTGGCTTGCAGGATGTTGATCCGGTCGATGAGGGAGGGAGGGCCGAACGCGATCCTTACCGATACCGCTGTGGATACGATCCTCGCGAATAGCTCCTCGCGCAGGTGTTCGGGGACTTTCTTGGAGTCATCGACGCCGAGAAGCGCGCACGCGCGTGGCAGAATCACGGCCGCCGACACCACGGGGCCGGCCAACGCTCCCCGACCGGCCTCATCCACTCCAGCGACGATCCGGAAGCGGCCGCCGTCGTCCGCAATCTCGCAGTCGAACGCTTCCAGCGAGCGAAAGGTCGCCTCCCATCGAACGCTGGCGGCGCCGATCCCGACCGCCGGGTCATTCGAGGGTTGACCTTTTCTCCTTGATACGCGCCGACTTACCAACCCGATCCCTCAGGTAGTACAGCCTGGCCCGCCGAACCTTGCCGCGACGGACGACCTTGATCGATTTGATGTTCGGTGAATGAAGCGGGAAAACCCGCTCGACGCCGATACCGCTGCTCACCTTGCGTACCGTGAACGACTCTCCCGCGCCACCGCCCCGGTGCTTGATCACGACCCCCTGGAACGCCTGCTCGCGCTCTTTGTTCCCCTCCACCACGCGAACCATGATACGCACGGTGTCGCCAACTCTGAAATCGAATTTTCTGTCCCCGAGCATCTTCCGCTCTATCCGATCGATGGTGTTCATGCGATCACCTCCTCATTTCAATTGCTGAAAATCTGTTTTCCGGACCAGATCGGGCCGGTACTTCATCGTTCTTTCCTGCGACGACCGCCTCCGCCACGCGTCGATCTCGGCGTGGTGTCCCGATAGCAGCACGTCCGGCACCCGCAATCCCCGGTACTCGACCGGGCGCGTGTAATGGGCGCAGTCCAACAAACCCTCGCGCCGTTCCGCAAACGAATCGGTGTCCTTCGAGTCCCCGTTTCCGAGCACGTTCTCGAGGAGCCTCACCGTCGCCTCGATGCAAATCGCCGCGGCCAGCTCTCCCCCGCTCAACACGAAATCACCGATCGAGACCACTTCGGTCGCGACCAGCTCGCGAACCCGCTCGTCCACGCCTTTGTAGCGGCCGCAGATGAAAGTCAGTTCACCCTGGCGCGCAAAACGAGCCGCCATCTCCTGGTCGAACCGTTTTCCGTCGGGGCTCAGGAGCATCACGGGACTCCCGGGCGGCAACTCCAGACTCTCCACCGCGTCCACGATCGGCGGAGCCATCATCACCATGCCCGGCCCGCCGCCGTACGGGTCGTCGTCCACCGTCCGGTGGACGTCGGTCGTGAACTCGCGCGGACTGACGCAGCGATAATCCACGATGCCCTTTTTCCCCGCCACGCCGAGCATCCCCATCGTCAGGATCGACTCCATCGCCTCGGGGAATATCGTGACCACATTGATCTTCATGTCGCCACCCCCACGCCACCTACGGCTTCCACCGCCTCAGTCGTCGATCAGTCCAGGGATCGTCCTTATGGTGATTTCGCCGGTTTCTTCGTCACGACCGACCACGAATTCCGGGATGGCGGGAATCAAGACCTCGCGGCCCTCGCCGGTGACTTCGTACACCGGGTGCGCCGCCGAGTTAATGACCGCCGTGATCTCGCCTATGACGCGGCCGTCTTCCGTTTTCACCGTCGACCCGATCACCAGAAACGGAAGCTCGCCTTCCGGCAGCGGCACGTCAAGCTCTCTGGCATCGACGAAAAGCTCACCCTCGACTTCGGCTTCGGCAAGGTCACGGTCGTCCACTCCAGCGAGCTTCACGACATGCTGGTGTCCGTGCGGTCGCGAACGTTCCACCCGCACCGGCCGCCGCTCGACCTCTTCCCCGATCGGCCGCTGCACGAAAAGCTGTTTCGATGCCAGCGCCCCCGCCCAGAAGTCGTTTGAGCACAGCAACTTCAGCTCGCCTTTGATGCCGAACGCCTTGACGAACCGCCCCAGATATATGCGGTCTGGCATCGCCAACGGTGTCATTCCTTGATTTCGAATATGATTTTTTCTCCCGCCTTGCTGGCGGCGGCGTTCACGATGGTCCGGATCGCCCGCGCCGTTTGACCGTTCTTGCCGATCACCTTTCCCAAGTCTTCCGCGCTGACGGTCAGCTCCATCACGGTGTAGTTGTCTTTGCTCGACTGCGTCACCTTGACGTTTTTCGGCTCCTCGACCAGCGCGGCGGCCACGTATTCAATCAGAGATTTGATGGTGTCCTTGTTGACTTCGGGCATCAGCGATGCCTCCTGTTTCAAACAGTGTGTTCAACTCCCGCGCCGCGAGACCGCCGGAATCGGCTCGGCCCGGCTTGGCGGCGATGCGCCGACTTCGCATTACGAACCGGAC
>JBGSIK010000074.1:0-3313 GCA_041742575.1 Candidatus Krumholzibacteriia bacterium | reverse complement strand
CGACGATCTCCTCGCGATCCACATCGTATGACGCATCCTGGAAGGACACCCTGCCGGCGAGATTGCGCGCCACGGCGTGCGCCGTGTAGTTCCCCCGTTGGAAACTCGCCCCCGCGGTGAGCGCGTATCCATCGCCGTCATCCGGAAGAACATGCTGGCGGAGGTACGTGCCGCTCAACCCGAGAGAGAAACCGGCTCCGATCTGCTTGCTCACGGCCCCGATCAGGCTCACATCGTAGTAGTTCTCTTCCTCGACGACGTTGAGGGCGTCGTCATATCCCTGCAGGCCGCCCGAGTAAAGGAAGCCCGAGCCAAGGGAAAGGACGAGTCCCCGCCCGACGGGAATGGCGGTGCTGATCGACGTCAACCGAAGATCATCCAACCAATTCGAGGTCGAGAAAAACACCTGGTAGGAAGAAATCCCGCTGAGCAGGGCCGGGTTCGAGAACAGGAGCGACGCGTCGGGGTCCATTGCCGCAACGACGTCAGTGGATGCCGTGAGCTTCGCTCCCACCGGGAAGTTCACGAAGGGCGCGCCGTAGGTACCCGCGCTCGATTCGCCGGCGGTGGCTTTTCCCACGCCTCCAACCGCTGTGGCTGCAAACAGGAATCCGAACGCTATCTTGGCCATGCGATTCTTCATGGTGCTTGCCTTTGTTGTGATGTGGAAAAGCGATAGCCGATTTCCAGGCCCTACACAGCAATCCCCACGCCAATCCGGACCCTCCCCGCGGTTTAACCGGCCCCGAAACTCATTGTAGGACCGATAGATAATGCCGCGCTTCCTCATCAACACCACATCCCCTTTTCGGCGGGTTGCCACGTGCGAAACGGGTCGTTATTTCCGGCACATTTTGCACGAACGGAGGTTTCACGAAAGATACGCAAAACCATTTCGTGCCACCAGGGGAAGTCCTTCGCCCTCACCGTATCCGATGGGGAATGCGATGCAATCGCTTCCCGCGCTCTCAACGCCGCTCCGGCTACGGCAATGTGGTGACGCTGATCACGTTGCTCCTGGCGCCCTCGTCGAGATCGTTCACCACGTAAACGGCGTACCAGTACTGCGTCCCGGCCCTCAGGTTCTGCTCGGTGAACAACGTCGTCGACTGATTCGTCACCGTCGTCACCAGCACCGAGGAAGCCGGATTGATGTTCTGATTGTCGTCGCGGTAGACGCTATAATTGGCGAAGTGGTCCTCCGTAGACCGGGTCCAGCGCAACATCACCGACGTCGAGGTCACCTGCTCCGCCGGCTGGAACTCGACCGCCTGAGGCGGATCGCTCATATAGAGCGTCTGCGCGAATTCTCTCTCATCACTGACATTGCCGGCTGCGTCGCTGAACAGCGCGCTGATGCGCATGCTCCGCTGCCGGAAGTACTGCGGGAAGGTGTGCAGGCGTTCGTAAATCCCGTCGTTCGCCTGCGTGTCTCCGTTGCGCCCTTCGTCGCCCAGGGCAACGGGCTCCGATCCCATCCCCTCGATGAATACGAGCACCTCGCCCCCAAGTTCGTCGTTCGTCGTCTCCACGGTGAAAAACACATCGCCGCCCGGAGCAATGGTATCTCTTCCCGCTTCGAAGGACAGGTCGCTGATTTCGGCAAACGTATCGAGGATGATCGAGTCGCTCACGGGTACGGTGAGGTGACCCCCTTCGTCGATGAACTGCGCGTAGACCTTCTTCAGCCCGTCGCCAGGCCTCAGCACGAACGCGGACACGGGAGCGTAATCCCGCCACTGCGCATTCCCGAAGTCCGGATCCTCGGAGAACATCGCGTTCTGCGTGAGCGCCGGCGCCGTGATCGAGAGTTGGACATCGCGGCTGTTGGTGTAGGGATCGCCGAGGTTTATGAGTATCTCGAAGACAGCGGGTTGTACGGCTACCGCCACCGACAGACGGCCGCGGATACCGCCGGCGTCGACACCGGCCACTCCGTACCAGTAAGTGGTACCCGGCCGCAAGTTCGAATCGGTGTACGGCGGACCAGCGACGTTGGCCACCTTGGCGAAGGTGGTGAGGTTATCGTCGCTTCGCATGACGTCGAAACCCGCAAAGGTGTATGTGCTGTCGAACCGCCACGACAGCGTAATCGAGTCCGATGCCACGACCGCCGTGAGGTTCGTCGGCACCGGGATTTCCGGTACCGGTCTCGTCAACTCCTCCGGCGCCTCCTCGCACGACCAGCTGAATGCTATCACGGCCGCGGCAATTGCCCGCCCCGCGATTCTAGTGATGCGTACGAACATTTTTGTGTCCCCCGCGCACGCTCAAAAGGTTACCCGGACTCCCGCCCGCACCATCCCGGCCCGATACGAACTGTCGAATTCCACCCTGCCGGCCTCGTCGCCCGTGCCGCCGGTGGCCACCGCGTCGATGACGCCGGCCAGCCAGAGCGCCCCCGCGGCTACCGCGAACTCGTAGGCGTCGTGTTCGCGATCGGCCACGATCTCGTGCTGGGCGTTGGCGACCACACGCGCTGCTTCCCTCTCTTCCACCGACGTGGCGCTCTGGAAATCCTGGTACGCCAGGTCGTAGTCGATCTTGGCAATGTCGTACTGAAGCATTGCGTCGATCCAATACAGCGCCACCACCATGAATCCGGCGCGAAACAGAAATCCTCTGCCGCTGTTGCCGACGTACCGTTGCCCCATGCCCGGGAAGAACATCGATTGCATTGCTGCTCTCGACCGCGATTTCCCCGGCGTTGTCACCTTGAAATTGCTTCCTTCCAGGCGTTCCGCCTTCGGTGGAGCCGCCATGAGAAACGTCTCGACCAGATTCTGCAAGTATTCGTAACCGGTCAACGCCACCGTCCGCAATGTGTTGTCTCGGTGCGCATTCGCCACCTTCCCCGTCCTCTCTGCCTCCGCGGAAAGGGCCTCGAGCATCTCTTCGGTATCAGCATCCATGACGTCTCGTGCGAGGGCTTCCCGCTTGTCGCGCGCGGCATCGTAGTCGCTGTAGGCCTGCGCGATCTTGAACCCGCCCGCCGTCAGAACCGCAATTGTCTCTAAGGTGCGGGCGCTTTCGCCCAACGACTTCTGTCCCCAGCCGGGCAACACCATTGACTGGACAAGCATCCCGATGCGAATGCCGGAAAACCGCGCCGGCTTCCCGTACTCGGGAAAGGAGAACTTGAGGGTGCGCACTTCGAAATCCGGGCGCATAACTGTCAGCTTGTATTCGCGACCGGGCTCGAGCGCGCAGAAGCTCGCCGGCGCCGAGGCGGAAACGCCCGCCTGGTGGCGCAGGACGATCGTTGCCCCCAGGGGTTCCGCTTCGATCCGGACGCACGGCCGCTGCCCGAAAG
>JBGSIK010000073.1:0-4471 GCA_041742575.1 Candidatus Krumholzibacteriia bacterium | reverse complement strand
GAGGCGAGCGGGCTGGGGCGAATCTTCCCCGAAGGCCGCCTGAACGCGTATCGGATGGGCGAGTTCGACCACCGGACGCCGGCGTCCGTCGACCAGGTGATGGGGGCGTTCTTTCTGATACGCGCCTCGATCGTCCCGGAGGTCGGTACGCTGGACACGCGGTTTTTTATGTACTACGAGGAAGTAGACTACTGCCTGCGCGCGCGCGCCGCGGGATACACGGTCTTTTTCGAACCGGCGGCGCGCGTCCGCCACCTTGGCGGCGGGTCGTCGAACCGGGTGCGTGTGCTCACCATCCGGCGTACGATGCGCTCGATGCACCACTACTTCCGCAAACACAGGGGTGCGTGGGTGTACTTCCCACTCGCGATCATATGCGCTGTCGATGCCGTTTCGCACTCCATCGTAGCCCTCGCCACGGGGCGCCGGCCGTTGGAGACGATGAAGGCGTACGGGCTGGGCCTCTGGGACGTCCTCACGGTGAAGCCCTCGTGGCAGCGCAAGACGGGAGCGACGAGCCGTGCGTAGCACGCGTCGAAGCACGCTCGCCCCGCGAACGGCACGGGCATGCGTGTCGACGCCTCGTGGGATTGTCGGCGCGCGGACTAGAAATCTTTGCGGCGGAAGGAGAGCAGTCCCAGGACGATCGGGATTGCGGCGTAGAGAACCAGCATCGCCGATGATACCGCCGTTCCCACGCCGCTCCCGTAGAACTTCCGGAACAGCGCCCCCGTGAATCCCATGAGCGCCGAGATATCCAGTTGCAGCAGCACCAGGATGCGGCCCAGATCGATCGGGTTCAGCATCACCAGCGCCATGAGCGGCGTTTCGTACGGGTAGCGGTGGAACGCGTGGACGGCCAGAAGCAGCAGCCCGTCGTAGACCGCCGAGAGAAAGAACCACAGCAAGATCACCGAGCCCAGTCCCTTGACGCGGTCCTCGTAGCGCGTGGCGGCCAGGAACGCGACGGCCGAGAAGATGATCACCAGCGCCTCGCCCACCAACAGCAGAATCGCGACCTTGCCCGCGTAGTCGCCGAGCCCGTATCCGTGCAGGAGGAAGGGCAGGCCCGTTCCCAGCGCGAAGACCAGCGAGAGAGCGGCCGTGAATCCCGCCAGCTTCCCCAGGTAGATCGCGGTCCGGTTCACCGGCTGCGCCAGCAGGAGCTCGTTGAATTCGCGCGAGCTGTAAAAATAGACCGTGCCCAGCACCAGGCTCACCAGCGGCACGATGAGGAACACGACGTTCATGAGGCTCGTGACGGCGCGCGACGGATCGCCGCCGAAACGGAACAGCACCTCGGTGGCGGCAAGCAACAGCACGCCCATCCCGATCAGCCAGCGGCTCCGTACGAGATTATGAATTTCGTACGTCAGTATTTTGACCGCTTGCCCCACTGCGGTTCTCCTCCATGAGGCGGACGATCGCGCGCTCCAGTTTCGGTTCGCTCGTGAGCCGCCTCAAGTCGTCGATCGATCCGTCGAAGAAAGGCCGGCCCTCCAGCATGTAGACGATGTGATCGGCCATCTCTTCCACTTCTCCCACCAGGTGGGACGTCAAAAGCACCGTCCGTCCCCCGGCCCGCTGGTCTCGGATTTTGTCCCTGAGGATCACGGCCGAGAGGGGATCGAGGCCGACGGTGGGCTCATCCAGAATCAGCAAGGGCGGCGCGAAAAGAAACGCGATGGCCGCATTGATCCTCTGGCGCGTGCCGCCGGAGAGCACTCCCAACCGGCGGCGGCCGATCGCGGAGAGCCCGAAACGTTCGTAGAGTTCCGTGTCCAGCGCGCCGCTTCCCGGCAGGTCTTTGCGGATGTCTTTGAGGAGCGCGAACAACTCGTCGACCGTCAGGTTCTCCGGGAACTTTGCGCTCTGCGGCATGTATCCGATGCGCGCGCGGTAGCGCCACTCGCCCTTCACGGGCGCGTCTTCGAGGTGCACTTCGCCCTCATCGGGATTCACCAGGCCCAGGATACACTTGATGAGTGTGGACTTGCCGGAGGCGTTCGGCCCGAGCACGGCCGTCACCGTGCCCGCGCGAACGGCCAGGGAAACGCCGTCCAACGCGCGCACGCCGCCGAAGGACTTGCTCAGGTTCTCGATCCCGATCACGTCATTCTCGCGCATCGGTACTGACCGCCTCGATCAACGGCCGGTCATCCGCCAGCATGCGTGGCGTGAACGCCGGCAGCACGCGTTCGGTGGCGTCGATGATTTTGACCAGCAGGCTGTTCATGAGGATCACCGCCGCGGGCTCCCGCTCGACCAAAAGCGAAAATAAACGCACGGGGTGATGGGGGACGTCCCCGACGCCATCGCCGTCCAAGTCGTACCCGTGATAATCGCTCCAGTAATTGGAGCGGAATGTGTTGGGGCTCCTGGTGCTGTTGGTGGTCACCTCGAATTCGTTCCCGACGAAGTTGTTGTGCGAGAAGGTGTGCTCGAACGAGTCGCCCATGATCTTCACCGCATAACCGTTCTCGATGAAGTCGTTGCGCGTCACCGTCACACGGTTGGAGCCCTCGGAGTAGATGGCGATGGTGTTACCGCGGAACGTATTCCGTGATACGTCGCTGTCGCGGATATCCTTGAGCAGCAGTCCGTAGGAGGCCCGCCCCCAGTTGCGAACGAAGCGGTTGCCGGTCATGATGACGTAGTCCGAGTACATCACCGCCACGCCCGCGCCGTTGCGCTCGAACGTGTTGTCCACGTAGGAATCATGGTGCGAGAACATGAAGTGCAGACCGTAGCGCAGATTGTCGCGGCTCTCGTTGCGCGTGATGTGGCTGTTGTCGACGAACTCGAAGTAGATGCCGTCGCGGTGGCCGGAGACGACGTTGCCATCGATGGTGATGTCCCGGCAGTGCCAGAGGTGGATGCCGTTACCCGACGTGGACTCGCGCTCGGCCTGACCGCGGACCTCGTTTCCGGAGACCGTGCAGCTCCCCGAGTTCTCGAGATAGATGCCGAAGAATCCGTTCACGATCCGGTTGCGCGCGATCGTGCATCCGGAGGCGTTCACGAGCTTCACGGCGGCGCGGTCCTCCATGAACGAGGTGCCGACGTTTCGAAGCTCCAGCCCTTCGATGCGCACGCTGTCCGAGCGCACGGTGATGATCTCTCCGCGTTCACCGGCGTCGATCACGGGAAAGCCCTCGCCGATGAGCGTGGTGGGGCGGGTGATCTCGATGCCGTATTCCTGGTAAAGTCCCGCGACGACGCGTAGGGTGTCTCCGGCCGTGGCGGCGGCGACGGCGGCGGTAAGCGACCCGGGAGAGGCGGACACGCGGATAGTGCGGGCGGCGGCGGGAGAGATTCCTCCGGACAACCCGAAGGTCCCGATGGCCGCGGCCGCGCTAAACGCGGCAAGAACGGCGCGGGCGTTCGCCCGCTCGCGTTTTGTCATCAGTGACCGCCGTGTTCCATGGGATGGCCGCCTTGGGTTCCCGTCACGTATTCGCGGAGGCCGGCCCAATCGAACACGTCGCCTCCCCGTTCCGCTTGTTGGCGCTCCGCCGCATCCCGCCGCGCAAAGGCCGTGAGGTTCATGCCCATCGGGCTTGGGAGCTCTTCGCTACGCAAGTATGAGGCCGTCTCCGCGTCGATGAGCTCGCCGGGACGGTCGAAGTCGGTGACGTAGCTCCGGGCCGCGTCGGCGGCGGGAAAGTCCCGCTCGGACGTGATTGCCCTCACCATGCACTCGATCGAGTCGTACTTGTAGACGCGGCTCTTTCGCGTGACGATTTCGGTGCCGTAGCGCGAGTCGGTGATGGTCATGCGGCAGAACGCGCACTCGTCGGAACCGTACTCGATGGGCTGTGCCTTCTGGCCGCACCCCGGCGCGAGAGCGATTACGGCGGTGAGCAACACGAGGGGAACGGCGACAGCGGGAAGGGACCTGTGGATTTCAACTCCGGCTTTGCGGCTTCGGAAACGATTGCGTGTGAGCTCCACCAGGAGCACGACGACACCGATCGCCACGGCGAGTATCGCCGCTACGCCGCCCAGGTGCGGCCAGGCCGTGGTGCGGAAATTCAGCAACTGCTTGGAGCCGAACAGCGGTGGTTGATAAGACATTCCCGGCACCTTGATGGCCGCATCGGGGTCGAGTTCGTGCCCGTACTCGTATTCCCATTTCCAGAAGTCGTACAGGCCCGCCGCGGAGAGCACGAGGGCCACGATCACGAACACCGCCAGCACCCACCGTGTTCGCGAGAGCGCCGCGGCCGCCGCAAGGGCGATGAGGAGACCTGCGATGTATTTCATATACTTCAACTCCGGTATGGCGTCCGGTTCGATCGCCTTCATTCCGATGTAGTGATTGAGGCCGTTGATATTCTGGAGGTCGTATGGCGCGCGGCCGGTGATCTTGTCCACCCAGATGTGGAGGCCCAACCCCTGCGGGTACTGGGGCGCTTTGAGGTCTATCTCCCACAGCGGGAACACGTACACCGCGGCAAACAGTACCGCC
>JBGSIK010000072.1:0-7353 GCA_041742575.1 Candidatus Krumholzibacteriia bacterium | reverse complement strand
CGCGCCGGTTCCTGCACCGACCTCCAACCCCGGCTCGGGTACTTGGATGCTTCCTGCCAGTCGACTTTTTGCCAGCTGCCATTGTTGACCCATTCACTCCGGCTGTGTTCGAACAGTTGATTCTCGACGAAGAAATACGTCAGCCCTGCGGACGTCACGAAGTGCTCGGTGCCCGGCCGGTTCCGCGCGTGCCCCCACGGGATGGGCGCGTGCCACGGGCCCGGGGGACGGTACGCGCACTCGGGAAGCCACACACCCTTCGGTTTGAAACCGAGGATGCGCTGCGACGTGGATGCGCCGGCGCGAAGTTGAGCATGCACGGAGGAGTCCTCGTAGAGGAGAGGCAGATAAGCGTGGGTCGCGCTCGAGGTGAGGATCTCCACCAGACCTTGTCGCGCGCACTGCGCGTAAGCCGCGGGAATATCTCGACCAAGCTCGGAAAACTGGTCGGCGAGTTTCCCGTAAAGTTCCTCCCATCGACCGGCCAAGTGGGCGAAATGCGACTCTCCGCGGCCCTCGAATTCCTTCCGGTCCGAGCGCGCCCGCTCCCGGCGATCCGCCAGGTATCTTTCGAAGCCCGCCTTGAAGTCCTCGTGGGCAAGCTGTTCGAGCAGAATGGGCGTGAGGCCGATCGTGAACCTGGGATTGCCCTTCAAGAACTCGCATTCCCGGATGGTGGAGAGAAGCGGCAGGTAGGTCTCGGCGGCTGCTTCGTAGAGCCAGTCTTCACCGTGCGGCCATGTGCCGTGCCGGAGCACATACGGCAGATGCCCGTGGAGCACCAAACAGAAGCTTCCGACACTCATGAACGATCCCATCCCCCTGCATGCGCCCCGCGCCGGACGGGAGCGCCACGAAGGGTTTCAACTCGGCGTAAACGTGCCTGTTAAGCGATTCCTTCCAGAGAGGCCGGCGCCTCGAGCTCGCGGGGCTCGGGTGTCCCTTGCGAATCGGTCGCTTTGAAAGAGGGGAAACCGTAGACGCCTTGGATTTGGCCCGCGATCACACTCCATGCAAAACGCTCGTCCACGGCTTGCCGCCCGTTGACACCCATCCACCGCGCCCGGTCGAAATCCGAGAACAGGGTCTCCAGACCCCAGGCGATGGAGTCAGGTTGCGGCGAGATCATCAGGCCGTTGTACTCGTGGCGCACGAATTCGTTGGGACCACCGATGTTCGTCGTGACCACCGGCTTGCCCGCGCTCCATGCTTCCAGGATGACGATTCCGAACGGTTCGTTCCGGCTGGGCACGCACACTCCGTCGCTCAACTTGAACAGCCCGACGAGGTCGCCGCCGTTGCGATAGCCGAGAAACCGTGTGGCAGGGCCGGCACCGATCTGCCAAGCCCGCCGCTCCAAGCCGGGACGCATCCCGCCCTCCCCAGCGAAGATGAATTTCGCGTTCCGGTAGCGCCGCAGCACCGATGGGATCGCTTCCACCAGAAGGTCCGGGCCCTTCTGCCATTCCAGCCGGCCGCAGTAGAGAATGGTGGGATCCATGGGGCCGATACCGTAGCGTTGGCGTGTGCCCTCAACGTCGATTTCCACGTTGAAGCGGTGTGCGCTCACACCGTTGTACACGACGACCGTTTTCGCCTCCGGCACCTCGTACATCCATTTGATTTCGTTCTTGATGGAGTTCGAAACGCATATCACTTTGTCCGCCCAGTAAGTCCCGGCCCGTTCCTGCTCGCGTATCCGCTGAGAGCGTCCGCCGGGGAAAGCGTTGCCGCACCGGGCATATTCCGTGGAGTGTATCGTCAAAAGGCACTTGCGGCCGCGGTCCTGCTTGATCCAGATCATTGCATTCGCCGTGAGCCAGTCGTGGGCATGTATCACATCGAACGCGCCGAAAATGTCCTCGAGGATGAACACACGCTCGACGAAGGCCCGGCACATATTATTGATGTCATCGACGAAGTCGCTGTGGGCCACGTAGGGGCAGCGATGGTAATGAACCCCGTCGATCTTGTCGTGATAGCGCTGTCCGGGTGCCATGCGCGTGACGACGTGCACCTCGTGCCCTTCCCGCTCCAGCGCTGCCGCCAGTTCGGTGACGTGTTCGGCGATGCCCCCGACCGCTATCGAGTGCAAAGACTCCCACGTCAACATCGCGATTCTCACTGTTGTTCTCCCTTTCCTATACGCTGACGTTCGTTTCGACAGTGAAAGTTATCGGCGACGGCTCCTCAAATCGCCACCGACGTAATGGTGCGGAACGCAGAGGCTTTCCGCGATATCGCATCGTGATAGAACCGAATACACTTCTTGGCCGCTTCGTCCCACGTGAGATCGCGGATCTCCTTGGCGCCCTCGCGCCGGAGCGCATCAGCCAGACTCGGTTGCTCCAGCACCGAGGCGATCATCTTCGCCATCAACTCCACATCCCAACAATCCACCTTGAGCGCGCCCTTTTTGAGGACCTCTGCCGCTCCGGAACTCGTGGACAACACCACGGGGACCCCATGCCGCACAGCCTCCAGGGCCGTCAAGCCAAACGGCTCGCTGACCGAAGGCATAGCGTACACGTCGGCCCTCTGGTACGCCCGGTCCACGTCGGCGCCGCGGAGGAAGCCGGCGAATTCGACCCGGTCCTTGAGCCCCAGCTTGTCCACCAGCTGGACCAGGTATGGCAACTGGTCGCCCGTGCCCGCGATGACGAACTTGACGTGAGGGATTTTCTCCGCCACCCGAGCGGCCGCACGCACGAAATACTCCGGTCCCTTCTGCATCGTGATCCGCCCCAGGAAGAGCACGACCTTCTCCTGGCGCTCCGAGCGTGCCGGGAGCGGTTGGGTCCGATCGAACTCTATTCCGTTGTGGACGACGCCCACTTTCCCCGACCGCACCCCGTAACGCTCCACGATGATCTGCTTCGTTCTTTCCGAGACCGCGATCACGCGGGTAGCCGCATGCATGCCACGCCGCTCGATATCGTAGATGGCCCGGTTTATATGCTCGCCGGATCGGTCGAACTCCGTGGCGTGGACATGGACGATGAGGGGACGGCCGGAAAACTGGGCGATCGCCATGGCGGCCGGAAACGTCATCCAGTCGTGCGCATGAATCACGTCGAAAAGCTCGCGCCGGGTCAGACCGACGCAGCGATCCGCATAATCGTAGATTTTGCGGGAGAGGTCGCCGTCATACCCGTCCTCCGTCCCTACACCCATCACGCGTACGGACGAGCCTTTGGAGTCGAGATTGGGTCTGCTCTTGGGGCCAGCGGTTTCTTTGGATCGCGGCGGCGACGCTTGGACGCGCGGTGCGACCGACGTCTTATAGGGGTCCGTCACCTCGCTCGGCACAGGCGCGATCGCCACCTCCGCATTCTTCTGCTCCGACACGGAGGTAAGCCCATCGCGCGCCTCGTCCTCCCCGGCCGAATCCTCGAGGGCCGGATTCTCGATAGCCCTGGGGAGGACGAACAGTATACGCGTCTTGAGCCGCCCCATCGCGTCGGTCAGTCCCCGGCACGCTGTGCCGAGTCCTCCACTGATGTGGGGAGGGAACTCCCAGCCCAGCATTAGAACTCGCATTTGGCCGTACTCTCATGAAATCGACCCGCTGGACCGGAATACCCGACCGCGGACACGGTTTCTCATCTATATGTCCGTTGTCTCCTGCACGCGGACAACACTGTTTTGCGTTCCGAACTGATTCTGCACCTGGGCAGCTGCGGCCGGGTCAATGTGCCATTCCCCGTCGACGAGGAACTTGTACTGATATTCCCCGGGGGCCAGCTGCATCGCCTTGCGAAACACGCCTTTTCTCCTGACCATGCGGTCGGCCATTGGATTCCAGTTGTTGAAATCGCCGACCAGGAAGACATCCTTCGCGTTCGGGTTCACTTCGCACACGAAGATCGTGGCTTTGTCCATCGTCTCGACCTTGCTCGCGGTGACCCTAGGTTCGAACCTGCTTGCGGTCTCTCTCTGCTTGAAGCTCATCGCTACCTCCTCTACTCGAGATTCCCATACTCTCACCACCGATGACGCGATAATCGGTTCCACCACCCGAGACGGGGAATAGTACCGCCGGTGGGTAAGGGTTCCGAAACCACGCAAATACGATTGCTCACGAACCGCACGGCCCCATCAGGGACGTGTTTTCAAGTCGGCGTGATACCGGAGTCCGACGCGTTGTACGAACACAGACTATGATGCGAAGGCTGGGAGCTTTTCCCGAACACCATGCACGAGCACTATGTCACGTGGATTCGCGCCCCAACGCCAGCAATCGAGGCTGGCCGCAGCCGGAATTCGCGCCCACGACGCACGCTCGCCCTTTCGGGAAGTCTCTCGGCAGGTCATTCGACTTGTTGCGCAGTGCTTAAGCTGGGCTGCCGCCGGCTCGACAGTCACGCCGGTACGCTTTGTCCGCTTTGATATCCTGAAGGTCTACTAACGGCGCACTTTTAGCAAGAGAAATCTGTTCGGCCTCGCCGTTTCCACGCCAACGGAGACTCTACTTGGCCGTTGTTCTTGGGGCGTTTCGGGCTCGATCGGCCCCATCGCCCAACCCACTCCCGATGGGATTGTCAACACCGCTTTACAGCCGGCGCGAACCCAGCTCGAGGGGACACCGGTTGGGACGATCGCCCACCAACGTTTCCATCCGTTCGGCCCGCTCCGCGTCGGCAACTCGTTTTCATGCTAGAACCGCCCTTGGCGCTGAGGTCGCCCCAGACAGGGGAGGTGGTGCCCGGCGGTTACGGCTCGGAGTGCCTATGGCTTCCTTCGACTATTCCGGAGTTGCCGACCTTTACGACAGTTTCTGTGTTTTCGACCAGGACGTTCCTTTTTTCGTCGGCCTTGCCCGGGACGCCCGCTCCATCCCGCTGGACGACGCTTTCGACCTCGTTTTGCCCCCATTCCAGGGCTTTTCGGACTGGTGGGCCGTTCGCGGAATCGAACAGCCCGGTCATGGTTTGGGGTCTGAGCAGGCCCGATTGACCCTGCGCGCTCGTTCACGGATGCCTGTTCGAATTACCCCGGTCATGATGCGCCCTCAGCCTGGCGCCGACGCCTGCGGAGCCTTCTGATGAGCCACCAGCCGTACAGTGCGTAGCACCCGGTTATTGCGATCGCCGTGATCGCTTGACCGAGGTTGAAAGGTGCCGCTTCCGTCGCCTCCGCGCTCCCCCCGATGGGGGTGAAATTGCGGCTGGCGACATCGGCGAAGTCGATTACCCCATGCAACACGATCGCCGGCCAGATGGTGCCGGCGTATAGCCGCGGCCCGGCGAAACCCATACCGATGAACGCGGCGTAGATCACCTGCACGATCGTCGGGGCCACGCCATGCCCCTGAAACACGTTGAAGAAGTGCGCGACTCCGAAGATCAGCGATGACACCAAAGCCGCCCGCATCATACCGCCCGGCAACAACGCACGCAGTACGACCCCCCGCATGAGCGCTTCCTCCCCGAAACCGACCAGAAGCATCATCACCGCGTAGGCGATGACGATCCCGCTACTGCGCGTGGCGCTCTCGGCGCCCACCATCACCAGAAGCGGGAGGAGGAGCCAGGGCAGATACGCAAAAAGCGCCAAGTTACTCACCGGGCGTTGAAAACCGGATTCGCGCCACCACCGCAGATAGTGGATGAGAGCCATGATGAGGATGCAGGCTGTCCCCTGAACGATGAGGCCGACCGCGAGGGGCGTGAGGCCGAGACCGGGAATCGCCTCGAGCAAGGCTCCCAGGCCCTGCATTCCGAAATCATAGACGAGCACGACGAGGATCGAGAATAGAAGGGCGTGACGTGAGACGAAGTCCTTCATGACAGCACTCCTGTTTGAGCGATCGGCGCTTCCCGCTCCGTGCGCCAACTGCAAGGGGCTACGGGAGTTCCCGTATCGGCCGTGGTCTCTGTCTGGTACGCAGCAGGCGGCCGGCAAGTTGCGGTGTCCACCACACCGTCTCCCGTACGGCCGCATTGATGAAGGCGGCGAGGGCACTTTTTTGTCACGGCTCAGCCGCGGCAGTTCGGTTATAATGGGCGCGAGTTTTGGATCACAGGCCCGAAGTGCCGACTTTCTCGATAGCTTCCCGCGCCGCGCCCAACCGTTCCGGGCCCGGTCCGGAACACGCCGCCATCGGCGATGTGAGCAAACTGGAGGTTCACGTGACAAGTGGAATGGCCGCCAAGGTCAAAGAGATCAAGCCGGGCAGGCTCAATCCCAAAGCATTCATCGATCGGCAAACTCGCGAGATCGCCGAGGCCGTCGGCGGAGGCGGCGCCGTAAATGCGTTGTCAGGCGGCGTTGACTCCGCGGTGGTCACGATGCTCGGCCACCGCGCTCTGGGGTCGGCGCTCAAGACGTATTTCATCGACAACGGAATCATGCGAATCGGTGAACCGGAGCACGTGGCATCGCTTTTCGGCCGCCTCGGGGTTTCCGTCGAGATCGTTGACGCGCGCGCCCAGTTTTTCCATGCGCTCAAAGGCGTCACTGATCCCGAGGAGAAACGTGAGGCAATCACGCGGACGTTTTACAAGGAAGTATTCGGGAAACTCGTCAGAAAAAGTCGGACGAAGTTCCTTCTCCAGGGGACCAACCTCACGGACGTCGAGGAGACCGTGGCCGGCATCAAGCGACAACACAACGTACTGTCGCAGCTCGGCATCGACACCGAGGCCGCGTTCGGTTACGTGGTGTTGGAGCCGATCATCCAGCTCAGGAAGACGGCCGTACGGATGGTGGCCCGTGCCGTCGGGCTCCCGGAGGAGATATACCGGCGGCCTCCCTTTCCCGGCCCGGCGCTCGCCGCCCGCGTCATCGGCGAAGTCACTCCCGAGCGAATCCGGACCGTGGCCGCCGCCACCGAAATCGTCGAGGAAGAACTGGGAAGAACGAAAGCGTTCCAGTACCTCGCTATACTGCACGACGATCGTGTCACCGGGATCCGGAATGGGAAAAGGGAATTCGGGCTCCAGATCGAAGTGCGCTGCTGGGAAAGCGCGGACGCGCGGTTCGCGTCACCGACGAGGCTCCCGTTCCGGACGCTCGAACGGATCGCCGACCGGATCACCGACGAGGTGCCGGGAGTCGTGAGCGTGACTTACAACATCGCGAAAAAGCCCCCGTCTACCATCGAGGCTATCTAAAGCCCCATTTGATCAAAACTCGACGACGGCGAGATCCGGTCAGCCATATCATACGTAGCCGCTGCGCCGGTCCCATCGCCGACTGCTCGCGCGCATTGGGCATGGGGTCGGTACGCCACATCGGGTCGAGCGGGCACGGCTCCCTACGACCAACCGTGCCCATCGCAGTTCCGTGCACCACGGTCGCCTCGGTTCGCGGCTCGCATATGGACCCTCTCATTATTGCTCGCCGCGAAAC
>JBGSIK010000071.1:0-10196 GCA_041742575.1 Candidatus Krumholzibacteriia bacterium | reverse complement strand
GGACATAGGCCGAACGCCGCCGCGCCGTCAACTCGTCCAGCACTCGCCGCGCCTCGGCAGGCCGGCCGGCACGGCCGTAGATGCTGCCCAGGCTTCCCAGAGTCAGCGCATTCCCCCCGGAGAGCTCGTTCGCCCTCTCTGCGGCAGCAATAGCCTCGTCGAACCACCCGTTATTCACATAGGTCACCGCCAGTAGCCAATGGGCGAAGAAGAAAGTCGGGTCAAGGTCGATGGCGTGCTGTTGTTGCTTGACCGCAGGCTCGAATTGCCGCATGCAGTGAAGGAGATACCCCGCGAGAGTGTTGTAGAACGGATCAAGCGGGTCCAGCTCCAACGCGCGCCGCATCTCTGCCAGGGCCTCCTCAACCCGTCCCTGCGGAAACAGGTACCACAGGGCGTAACACCATGCGTAGTCGTATCGGACAGCCACGGAGGACGGGCTGAGCTCCTGGGCACGGTCGAACTCACGCTCGGCTCCGTACCAGTCAAACTCGCCGCTGCCAAGGACGGTACCCAATGCGCTGTGGGCATCGGCAATCGTGTCGTCGAGCCTGAGGGCGTGAAGCGCCGCGGACTTGGACATGGGATACGCCTCCCGCGGATCCGTGGATCCCCAATAGAGGCTCCACTGATAGGACTCGGACAGCACGACATACGCCAGGGCGTAGTTCGGGTCGAGGGCGATCGCCTGCTCGCAATACCGCCGGCCCGTCTCGCGTCCCTCCTGCGTCATCTTCAGAAGGTGATACCGGGCCTTCAAACAGAGGTCGTAGGCGGCGATATTCTCCGTGTAG
Source organism: Candidatus Krumholzibacteriia bacterium (assembly GCA_041742575.1). Classification (GTDB taxonomy): domain Bacteria; phylum Krumholzibacteriota; class Krumholzibacteriia; order WVZY01; family JAKEHA01; genus JBGSIK01. The sequence continues at coordinate 9,402 of JBGSIK010000071.1, read as the reverse complement.
CGCTTCACCAACGGACGGTCTCCCGTGAGCCGCACGCGCAGCTTTTCAACAATGGCCTGCGAGATCTCGTCCTGAATGGCGAAGACGTCCGTCATCTCCCGGTCGAATCGCTGGCTCCACAGGTGGTACCCGTCGCTCGTCTTGACGAGCTGCGCTGTCACGCGGAGCCGGTTTCCCGCCCGACGCACGCTGCCTTCCAGGATGTGCTCGACGTTGAGTCGCGCGCCGATCTCGCGGACGTCCGCGTCCTTGCCGCGGAACGAGAACGCCGATGTCCGCGCCATCACGCGGAGCCCCGGCACCTGCGTCAGGGCATCGATGATGTCCTCGGCCAGCCCGTCGCTGAAATACTCGTTCTCCTTGTCCGCGCTCAGGTTCGTGAACGGGAGCACAGCGATCGAGGGAAGCGCCTTCGCGTTACTACCAGCGGTGCCGACGGACATTGATTCGACGCGTTTCTTGAGCGATTGCAGGGCGCCGATCAACTCGGTCGATGTTTGATACCGCTCGTTCGGGTCCTTGGAGAGCGTCTTTTCGATGAGGCGTTCCATGTCGAGGGGCACATCGGGGCGAAGACTTCGGATCGATTTAGGGGCTTCGTTCACGATCGAATAGCTCACCGCCTGCTCGTAATCGCCCCTGAACGGCGTTTCACCGGTGACCATCTCGTACAACACCACGCCCAGGGCCCATATGTCCGTGCGATGATTGATGTCGCCACCCTTGAGCTGCTCGGGCGACATGTACGCGACGGTCCCCGGTTCCGTCCCGGTCCGAGTGAGCCTCGTCCGCCCGCTGAGCTTGGCGAGCCCGAAGTCGACGATCTTCACGAGTCCATCTCTGGTGATGAGGACATTCGCCGGCTTGATGTCTCGGTGAATGATCTTGAGCTCATGCGCTATGGCCAGGCCCTGCGCAATCTGAACGGCGACATCGAGGGCCTCGTCGAGCCCGAGCGGCCCGCGGTCGATCTTCGCTCGGAGTGATTCACCCTCGTAGCAGGCCATGGCGATGAATGTCCGGCCTTCGTGCGTCTCGTCTATTTCATAGATCGCACATATGTTCGGATGGTCCAGCGCCGATGCGGCTTGCGCCTCGTGGACGAATCGTTCCTTGGCGTTGTCGTCGCGCGTGAGCTCGGGGTGGAGGAACTTGAGAGCGACGGTCCGTTTGAGCCGCAGGTCCTCGGCCTTGTACACCACACCCATCCCGCCCTCGCCGAGTTTCTCGAGGATTCTGTAATGAGATACCGTCTTTCCGAGCATTGCACTTCCCGGAGGACTGAGACGGCGTCCAACCTTGGGGGCGCCCCGGCCGATTCCCATAACCCTGGAGCGATTCTAGCAGGATCGCTGACGGCGGTCAAAGAGAAGGCATGTTTCCCCCGCTGATATTCTGCCGTCTATATGCTACCTTTAGCGCATAATGCGATCCCCTGAGACGGGGGAAATGGGGAGAATTCACCGCTGGGCTCTGAATGAAGGTAATGGGAGGGAATGCCGGATGAATAGAAGCGCAGCCGCTTTCTGCGTCGGCATTCTCATCGCCTCACTTCCGTACGGCGCCGCCGGGCAGACCGTCGAAGTCACCAAGGTGTCCTTCGATGGGAACTCGCACTTTCCCTCGAAGAAGCTCTCCTTTCTGATACAGACAAAGAGCGTGTCGTGGTTCAAGAAGCATGTCATTCGGCGGGAACCCTATATCTACGGCGAATCGCAGCTCGCCGCCGACATCGCGCGGATCGAACATTTCTATAAGACGGAAGGTTATCTCGGCGTCGTGATAGCCCCACCGGTTCTGGACTTCAGCGATTCGGGAGAGACGGTTCGAATCACCATCCCGATAAAGGAAGGGAATCCCGTCCTCGTGCGGTCCGTGACCCGCCTGTGGAATCTCTCAGCGGACCCCCGGCGCAAGTCGAGCGATTCGACGGCGAGCCATTTCGTGACAGGCCAAGATGCGGAGAATTTCGAAGAACTCATCGAGGAAGTAGTGCCGGATCTCGCTCTCTCGGAGAAAGAGCGATTTCGCGACGAATCGCTCTTCGCCGACTGGAAGCTCATGAGGCGGCAGCTCGCGGAAAGCCGCTACCCGTACGCCATCATCACGCACGAGCTCGCCGTATCGCCGGAAGAGCACTTGGTCGACGTCACGTGGAAACTCTCGCCGGGCCCCGAATGCCGTTTCGACGCCATCACGGTGCGAGGCAACGCGAAAGTCTCCGCGGGGACGATTATTCATCAAGTCGATTTCAAGAGCGGCGATCCTTTCAACGAGAGTCTCCTGGGACGCTCCCAGCGGCGGATATACAACCTGGGAATGCTCTCGAACGTGGCGGTGAAGGCGGTCCTGAGCGACTCGCTCGCGAGCGCGGTTCCGGTGTCCATATCGGTGCGCGAGGCGCCGCGTCTATCCGCCCGTGTCGGCGCCGGCTACGGCAACGAGGACGGCCTGCGCCTGTTTGGCGAAGTCCGCAGGCTCGGTTTCTTGGGCGGCGCTCGGCAGCTCACGCTCTATGTGAAACGCTCCGACCGCGATCCATACTACGTGAGCCTGTCCTTCGTGCAGCCGGCATTCCCGACTCCGATGACTACGTTCACGCTGACGCCGTTCGCCCGGAGGCAGGAAGAGCCCGCGTACGTCGTAGACCGGGTTGGTGGGACGGTCAGCGTCTCTCACGTCATCTCGCGCTCGGTAACGCTCACGCCCGCGTACACGTTCGAGCAGGTCCGTCAAGTCTCCGGGAACGTTCCGAGCAACCCGACGGGCTTGGATGACGACGACGCGTACCCGAAGTCAATCATTTCGATCGGGCTTTCGTTCGACAATGCGCTGCCTCTCTTCGATCAGACGCGGGGGATGTACCTGGGCGGCTCGCTCGAATTCGGAGGTCTCGGTTTCGGAGAAGACGAGCACTATTTCAAGACGCTCGTCGAGTACCGGCGGTATCACCGCGTGCGGGATTTCGTTCTCGCGTACCGGATGCAGGTCGGAGGCATCGAGCCGTTTCAAGAGGGCGGGTTCGTACCGGCGGAGGAGTGTCTCTACACGGGAGGAAGCTCTTCCGTACGCGGGTGGTCCAACTCCCAGCTCGGCCCGAAGGTCGACGGCGAGCCGATCGGGGGGTACAGCCTGTTCCTCGGAAGCGTCGAAGCCCGGCGCGAACTCAGCGGTTCGTTTGGAGTGGCAGCCTTCGCCGACGCGGGAAACGTTTGGGCCCCGTCCTTCACCTACCGCTTCGACGATCTCGCTTACTCGATAGGTGTGGGGCTGCGGCTGAGGACGCCGATCGGCCCGGTGAGGTTCGACATCGCATGGCCGCTCACGGATGTGCCCAATTCGAGCGAAAAGACGCAGTACATCCTCAGCATCGGCCAAGCGTTTTGAAAGAACGGTCGCGGTATGAGAAGAGTGTTCAAATACGGCACATACACGCTGGGCGTTCTGGCGATCCTCCTCTCCGCCGCGGTGATCACCACGCAGACAGCCTGGTTCCGGGAGCGACTCCGGGGCTATGTCGTGCGCGCGGCCAACGAGCGCCTCACCGCCCAGGTCGGCATCGACCGCGTCGAAGGCAATCTCTTCAGACACATCGAGCTCGCCGGAGTGCGGCTCGTTCAGGAAGGGGACACTCTCGCCTCCGTTTCGTCGATCGCGATCCACTTCAGGCCCCGGCGGCTCTTGGTCCGTGAGATCCGCGTCGATTCTCTCCTCGTCGATGCGCCGCGAGTCGCACTTCGCCGGAGACCGGACGGCTCCTGGAATTTCTCGAACATCGTGAAGGCGTCTCCGGAAGCGCGCGCCGAGAAGGAAGCACAGGGAAAGCTCCCCTTCGAGATTCGGCTCGATCGCGTCGCGCTGCGCGGAGGCGCCCTCTTCATCGACTCGGAGGAGCCTGCGATCCCGAGCGTGTTGACCGATCTCGACATGGCGTTTTCCGCCTACTGGGGCGAGGCCACGCAGACGATCGAGCTCACGGAGCTCCGCTTCCGGAGCGCGGAACCGCCGATCGTTCTCGAAACGCTCACTTTCGCCGGCGCGCGAACGCGGGAGGGTCTCACCGTGAGCGACCTAAGCGTGCGCACGTCGCGAAACGCTCTGAAAGGCCGCGGATTCTACAGCAAGGACGAGAGAACCGCATCGAGCGGGAGCCTCGAGACGGAACCGCTCGACCTTTCCGCGCTCAAACCTTTCCTGCCGGCGCTCGAGTTGCACGTGAGCCCCACGATCGCACTCGATGCGCATCTCAAGAACGATACCCTTTCGGCGCGCATCGAACTCAAGGAGGGACGGGAAAGTCTCTTTCTCGATGCATCGGTCTACGAGCTGAGCAAGGTCTTCGACGAGGCGGCGCGAGACGGTGTGGGATACTCCATTCGCGGCGCGGCCGACTCCCTGGATGTCGCCCGCTGGTCGGGGAATCCGAAGATCGATTTCGTCGCTAGCGGCTCTTTCGATCTCCGCGGGAAGGGCATATCCCCCGAGGGGGCGGGGGTTCAGGGATCCTTCGATCTCGGCAGTTCGACCATTCGTGACATCAAATTGCAGGATCTCGCGGGAACATTGTCCTACGTATCGGGAGATGTCTCGGGGACATTTGACGCGACCGGCCGCTTTGGGCGTCTCGCGGCGAAGGTGTCCGTGGCGGCAGTTTCCCGTGAGCGGCGATTCGATGTGAGCGTCCTGGCGAGTGACATAGATCTCGCATCCTTGACCGGTCGGGACAGCCTGCAATCGCGATTGAACCTCGCCGCGACGGCGCACGGCAACGATCTCGGGCGCCGTCTCATGGAGGCATCGATCGAGATGCGGATGTCCCCTTCGGCAATCCACAAATTCGAGATCGACACTGTTTTTGCCGACGCGGTGTACGCGTCCGCGGCTGATCGAGTGCTCATACGCCGGTTCCATGGCCGCACCGCAGCCGGGACGCTCAGCGCCTCGGGGGAGGTGGGACTTGTGGGGCCGAACTCGCTTTCGTACGTGCTCGAACTCGGAAGCCTGGCCGACCTGCGCGGTGTCATTCCCGCCGATACGCTCCGAGGCACGGGAAGGATAGAGGGCGTCGTCTCCGGGAGGATCGATTCGGTCATGGCGACGGGACGGTTCTCGCTCGCCGGGATCGCGTACAACGCGTTCGGCGCCGATTCGGCGGGGGGCGATTTCTCCATCCTGTATGGACGATCCGGCATTTCGGGACGCGGCTCGGCGACGCTGTCCGGCATCGCGGCTTTTGGTGATTCGGTCGCATCGATCTCCGCCGCGCTCGACTACGCAGGGAATGCGCTCGATCTCGCCACGGATGTCGCGTATCGGGACAGCATCGGGGCTCACGTCGAAGCGAGTGTGACACTCGGCGAAGAACCGGTGATCGTTCTTCGCGCGATACGGCTCGATCTGCCGGAGCGAACCTGGTCCGGCGGAAGCCCGGAGACGGTATTGCTCATCGAGCGGGACAGCTACCGGATCGAAAACTTCTCGCTCTTGGCGCCGGGAGGAGGGACGGTCGGGGAGAGGGAAATTTCCGTCGACGGCACATTCAGTCTCCACGGTGAGGAAGACCTTCGCGTCAGATTGTCCGGTCTCGACGTTGCGTCCCTCACGAAGGCACTCAAAGCCCCGGTATCGGCGGAAGGCAGCCTGTACGTCGAAGCCGAGCTCAAAGGCACGGCCCGCGATCCGCGAATCGAAGGGAAGATCGAGGTGGTCGACATTCTCGCTCCGCCGTTCAAATGCAAATCGATCTCGGCCGGTTTCGGATACCGGGAGCAGCGCTTCGCGGTGAATGGATTCATCGAAGCCGTGAAGGGACCGCGGGTGACATTCGATGGATTCGCTCCCCTTGCGCTCTCGTTCGAGAAGAATGGTTCGGCGCTGCTCAAGAACGAACCGTGGGAGCTGACCGTGAAAGGTCGCGGGATTCCGGTGGGATCGTTTTCCGCCTCCTCCGCAGAAGTACCCCCCGTCAGCGGCTTCATCGATCTCGATGTGCGCGGCTCGAGCACTTTCGGCGATCCGGAGTTCGCGGGAGCTTTCTCGGTACGCGAGGGCGCTTTTGCCGTGCCTTCTGCCGGCATCGACTGCAAACACTTCGCTCTCGGCGTTTCGTTCGACAGGGGGGCAGTCACGATCGACAGCCTGCGCGCCGATCTCGGAGAGGGATTCGTCGCCGCGTCCGGCTCCGCCGCTTTCGACGGGCGTGTCGTGTCTGGGAAACTCGCCTCTATGCGATTCGACCTCACGGCGAGGAATCTCTACCTCACGAGCCGGAAGAAATTCGAGATCCTGTTCTCGGGGGACCTCAAGGTCGAGGGCACGGAGAAGGAATCGGGTATCAGCGGCGCGTTCACCATCGCGAAATCCCGTTTCTTCCTGCCTTCACTCACAGTGCGCGGTCCCGGAGGAAGAGGCGAAGCCCTTCCGCTCCTCGTCGCGGCCTTGAAGCAGACCGGGCAAGACAGCGTGCCGGCGCCGTCGAAGCCGGAACGCCCATCGGCCCTGAAGCGGTTTGGAGAAGTCGATTTCGTCAATCGAATGGAAGGCAGCGTCCGCATCTCGCTGCCGAGCGGCACCTGGCTCCGAAGCCCTGAGACGAGCATCGAAATCGGAGGGGATATGGAGGTCGTGAAGCACGGGACTCGTCTCGAGTTTTTCGGCCCCATACAGATACTGCGCGGACAGTACACGCTCTTCGGGAAGCGGTTCCAAATAACGGAAGGCACGCTGACGTTCAAGGGCGGGGAGAAGATCAATCCCGATATTTCGATGAAAGCCGACTACGTGTTCCGCACTACGGACGGGGACAAGAAGACGGTGACCGCGGTCGTCACGGGAGAGGCGCGCAGTCCGGTCGTGCGTTTCACGCTCGACGGCAAGGATATTACCGAGACGGATGCCGTCTCCTACATCACGACCGGCAGGAGCATGGAGGACATGGCACAGACCGGCGGAACGACTTCGTCGGAAAGTGGTGGTTCGTCCGGGACCGAGATCGCGGCAAGCGCCGCGGCCGGGATGCTGGCCGGCCAGCTTGCCTATACGCTGGGCGGTAGCACAAGCTTGGACGTCCTCGATATCGACACGCAAAATAGCTGGCAGAACGCCACGGTGACGGTCGGCAAGTATTTGAGCCCGAGTCTATTCGTCAGTTACCAGGCAGGCATCGGGCAGTTCGACCAGGACGAGATCGACCCGAACGCCGTCACACTCGAGTATCGCGTCTCACGACTCTTTTACCTGCACCTTATCGCGGGGGACTCGGAGGACAGCGGTCTCGGTTTTCTCCTCAAGTATGAGCGCTAGTTCGAGTGAAGCCGGCCCCCCCAAGGGGCACAACTACTGGACCAAAGTCCAATAGCCGCCAACACCCTCTCACGCCATTGGAGGTAGTTCCGGTTGTCCGGTATGCGGGCCGGTGGTATCCTATCGAGCATCAACCTGTCGTTCGTAGGTGTGTACCACCTGACGGCGGGACCATGGGGCCGACAAGGAGGACGCGAGACATGAGAATAAGAGCTCTGGTGATTGCAGGTCTGTTGCTGATCGCGGCCGCAGCAGCGACGGCCGAGGACGTCGGCTGGCCGAGGCAGATGGTGGGCAAACGGGGGAAGCTCCTCATCTACCAGCCGCAGATCGATCGCTTCGAAGGTAACACCCTCGAGGGTCGGTGCGCGATGTCGTTCACCGCCAAGGGCACCAAAGAGCCGATCTTCGGCGCGTTCTGGTTCAAGGCGCTGCTCGATACCGACTTCGACACGCGCACGGCAAGGCTCGTCTCGATCGAGGTGCCGCAGGTCAAGTTCGCGGAGGCGACGGAGCAGAAGCAGAAGGACCTCCGCGCCTTCCTCGAGAAGGAGATCCCGAAGCTCAACATCCCCATCTCGATCGACCGTCTGTCCGCGGCCATGGCGGAAGTCACCGAGCAGAGCCGGGGCGCGGGGGATTTCAAGAACGACCCGCCGAAGATCGTCGTCTCGTACGAGCCGGCGGTGCTGCTGTTCTACGACGGTGACCCGATTCTACGTGACATCGAAGGACAGAAGGGCTCCTACCAACAGGTCGTCAACACACCGCTGCCGGTGGTACTCGACGTCAAAGCCAAAAAGTACTACCTGTGCGGCGGCGAGATCTGGTACGTCGCGACGGACGCCCTCGGACCGTGGTCCGCGACCACGGCGGTGCCGGAACCTCTCCTGGCGATGAAGAAGGAAGCGGGCAAGCAGCAGGCACAGCAGGAGCAGCAGAAGACGGAAGACAAGAAGTCGGGCGATCAGAAAACGGCGAACACGAAGGAGAAGCCGGCGGGCGAAAAGCCACCGAAGATCGTTGTCGCCACCTCGCCGACCGAGCTGATCGTGGTCTTCGGCGAGGCCAACTGGATGCCGATCAAGGACACCAACCTGCTCTACGTCTCTAATTCACAGGGCAATCTCTTCAAGGACATCGGCACGCAGAAGACCTACATCCTTCTGTCCGGCCGCTGGTTCAGCGCCCCGTCGCTCGACGGGGCGTGGGAGTTCGCACCGCCGGAGGAGTTGCCGCCCGACTTCGCCAAGATTCCCGAGGACCACCCGGCAGCCAACGTGCTCGCATCGGTGCCGGGCACCAATGCGGCGAAGGACGCGCTGCTGGACGCCCAGATCCCGCAAACGGCGACGATCAAGCGCAGTCCGGTGACGCTCGAGGTCACGTACGACGGGACCCCCGAGTTCAAGTCGATCGAGGGAACGAAGTTGGAGTTTGCGGTCAACACCAGCTCCTCGGTGATCAAGGTGGACTCGAAGTACTATTGCTGCGACCAGGCGGTGTGGTACGTGGCGGACGCCGCGAAGGGCCCGTGGCAGGTCGCGGACAAGGTCCCGGACGAGATCTACACCATCCCGCCGTCAAACAAGAACTACAACGTGACGAACGTGTATGTGTATGACTCGACGCCGGATGTCGTGTACACCGGTTACTACCCCGGCTACTGCAACAGCTACGCCTACGGCGGTTGCGTTGTGTACGGCACGGGCTGGTATTATCCCCCGTACGTCAGCCCGTACGCTTACTATCCCTGCCACCCGACATGGGGTTTCGGTGTCGGTTGGAACCCCTATACCGGTTGGGGGGTCGGTGTCAGCTGGGGCTACGGACCGTTCAGCATCACGGTGGGTTTCGGCGGCTATGGCGGCTATGGCGGCTGGTACGGGCCGCCCGGATACCGGCCGCCCTACTACGGCGGCTACCCGCCGAGACCGGGCGTGCCCGGCAGACCCGGGGGGATTGGTGGGGTTGGTGGGGTTGGTGGAGTTGGTGGAGTTGGCGGGGTCGGCGGAGTCGGTGGAGTGGGTGGAGTAGGTGGACCCGGCGGAGTCGGTGGGCCCGGCAAACCTGGCCGGCCGCCCAGCGCCCAGCAGCCCA
>JBGSIK010000070.1:0-2630 GCA_041742575.1 Candidatus Krumholzibacteriia bacterium | reverse complement strand
GAAATCACCGAGGGCCAACCGTGGCGAACAGAGGCGCCCGGACCGGTCGAATTCGCGGCTCCGCGACCGGCTGGCTCGCTGAAAGACCGCTGAGGGGGTCGAATAAGACGGCGACGCCTGTGTATCCCTCGGCGTATCCGTGCGGCAGTTCCGAGACACGAACCGCGGCTCGAACAGACGGGAGAACATCATGAAGACCAGACTGCTCCTGCAGGAAGAAATCACTCTCCTCGCGCTCCGCGAGCGCGAGGGAACCATCGCCTCCAGCACCACTTATCCGTACGCCGTTGGTGGAGCTGTCCTGGCGGAATTGCTGCTCAGCGGGCGCGTTGCCGTCGACGAGGACCGGAAGAAGAAGTACGCGCGGGTTGTGAGCCGCGACTCGCTCGGCGATCCGGTGATCGACGAATGCCTGGAAAGGGTCGCCGACGCCAAGAAGCGCGCCACGCTGCAGACATGGGTAACGCGTTTCGCCGGTGTCAAAAACCTCAAGCACCGTATCGCCGGCGAGCTTTGCAGACGAGGCATCTTGCGCACGGAGGAGGACAAGATCCTCCTCATATTCAGCCGGAAAATCTACCCCGAGGTGGACCCGAGGCCGGAACAGGAGATCGTGGAACGGCTTCGACACGCGATTTTCACGGACTCGCGCGACGTCGACACTCGCACCGTCGTTCTGCTGTCTCTCGCGAGGGCGGCGGATTTGCTCAAGGGCAATTTCGACAAGCGCGAGCTCAAGTCGCGGAAGGAGCGGATCGAACGGGTGGTCAACGGCGAGGCGACCGGAAAAGCGACCAAGGAAGCGATCGAGGCGATGCAAGCGGCGGTCATGGTCGCCGTGTTCGTGCCGGTCATCGCCGCGACGACGGCCCATTCACACCGATGAGCGCACGAGCGACAGGACCCGCGCGCTGCCTGAGGTCGCCCGCCGACCCCGCGCGGGATTATTCCACCGTTACGTCGGCGTCGGTAATGAGGACGTCGTACTTGTAACCGAATCCCAAATCCTGGTCGAGCAACAGGACGCCTTTCACGAGCACCGTATCCCCGACCTTCACCTCCGCGCGCGTCGTCACCGTGAGATCGTTCGCGCCTTCCTCACCTGTCCCGTCACGGACGTGCACCCAGTTCTTTCCCATGACGCCGGGCACAAACTTAACGACCTTCCCGCGCACGGCGACTGTTTTGCCCTTCAGCGACGTTTTGCCGGCGTAGATGCCGGCCACCGTGAATCCGCCCGCGGGTTTCTGTACGCCGGCGAAGTCGATTTTGGAAACGTCCTCGTCGGTCGCTGACACGCGAGGGTGACCGAAAGGCATGCGTTTGGCCCCGTCGCTCCCGCCCACGTCGATGGCCGGGACGAAGTAGATCATATCGAAGGTGCGCTGCAGCGGTTCGCTCTCGAAGTCCTTCATCGGCATGCCGGGAGGAGTGGCGATCATGTCGCCGACCTTCACAGCGATCTCCGGCGCCGCGGCCCAAACCTGTTCCCGGCCGGCATCGACACGCACGTACGTGTACCCACCCGAGTTCATGGTCTCGACCACCTTGCCGGTGATTCCGTTAGCCGCAGGATCGACGGGGGCGACAGAGGGCGCGGGTTGTGTTGCCGTTCTTTTTCCATAATCGGTCGGGACGCCGAAATACAGGATCGCGCCCACCAGCGCAAGTCCAGCCACCGCGATGACGACGAGGTACCTTTTCATGCATTTGCCTCGGAAGTCGAAGGTGTAAAAAAAATTCGGTCGCACTATGATAAACAATGATTATCCCGGGTGTCAAACCGGAGGAGGAGATCGTGAAGCTCTACTTGGTCCAGCACGGCCACGCGGTGCCTGAAGAAGAGAATCCGGAACGCCCGCTGAGCGAGAAGGGCCGCACCGACGTCGCGCGCATGGCGGAGTTCCTCGGCATGTGGGGCGTGCGCGTCGAAAAGATCGTTCACAGCGGGAAGACGCGCGCGAGACAGACAGCCGAGATCCTGGCGCCGGCGCTCGGCGCTTTGGACAAAGTCGAGATGACCGCCGGTCTCAATCCCGGCGATCCGGTGGCGCCATGGGCCGATCGGGTCGCGGAATGGAACGAAGACTGCATGCTGGTGGGGCATCAACCGTTCATGGGGCGACTCGCGGCACGGCTGGTGACCGGCCGCGACAATCCCGACGTCGCGCGCTACGAACCGGGTTCGGTGGTATGCGTTGAGCGCTCTCCGGAGGGGACCTGGGCGATCACGTGCATGGTTCGCCCCGGAGACCTCGGGCGCCAGCTCCCTGTGGCGGGGTAGTGGATCATCCCGCGCGGGTGAGGGTGTGACGGGTCTGTGGGCGAAATCCATCGTGCAAGAATACTGGGGGCGCTACACGGGCCTCCGTCCGACTTCTGAGTCAGCTCCCCGGCGAACTCCGCCCGGGATCCCATCCCAAAAACAGAGAAGCCCGGCCGTCGGTACCCAACCGGCGACCGGGCTTCTTCCGCACAAAGAGGCAGGGACTAGACCATATAGAAGCGGCTGGAACCTCCATTCGACGTGGGTTAGCTTGGGTGTGTTGAAACGCACCTGAGCCAGAGCCACATGAGTGATCGAAACACTCAAAGTCTTATCCGGAGGTGTCCAGCCATGACGAAGTATA
>JBGSIK010000069.1:0-8207 GCA_041742575.1 Candidatus Krumholzibacteriia bacterium | reverse complement strand
CTCGACGTTCCAGGGGTCCCACCGCTCTGGACCTCTCTTGTATAATGAGGGCGCGCGCCTGGCGGAGCGCCTTTTTGTCCATCGCGGGCGTCGCGGTCTTGCCCGCATTGTCGGCCTCGTCCTTCGCGCGCAACGTTTCGTCCAGCTCCCATCCGATCTCTTCCAGGAAGTCGCGATAGCTGTGCGCGTATTCGAAGATGCGCCCGCGGTCGAACACGACGAATCGGTCCGCGAGCGTGTGCAGGAACATCTCGTTGTGGGTCACGATCACGACCGCGCCGTCGAAGGCGTCGATGGCCGCGAGCAGAGAGTCACACGAGTCGATGTCGAGGTGGTTGGTGGGCTCGTCCAAGAGGAGAAGATTGCACGGCGACGCCAGGATCTTCCCCAGCATCACGCGGCTTTTTTCTCCGCCCGAGAGCACCGAAATCAGCTTCAAGGCGTGATCCTCTTCGAACATCATCGCGCCCGCAACATCGCGAGCCTGTTGCGGGGTGCATCCTCCGTCGGCGGACGCGATCTCATCGACCACGGTGCTTTCGGGCCGGAGGGTGTTGACATTTGTTTGCACGAAGAACCCCGTCTGCAGCCGCGGGTGGCGTTGGATCGTCCCCTGCTGTGGCGAGAGATCGCCCGCCAAGAGTCGCAGCAGCGTGGTCTTTCCCTTGCCGTTCTGCCCCATGATGCAGATGCGGTCGCCGTGCCGGACCTCGAGCGAGAAGTCTTCGAGAATCGGGCGGCCCTCTTCGTATGCGAACGAGATGTTCTCCGCTTTGAGCATCACCTTGGCGGGGAAGGACGCGCTCTGGAAAGAGAAGTCGAGCGTCTTGATCCGCTCCAGCTTCTCCAGGGGCTGCCGCTTCTCCAGCATCTTGATGCGCGACTGGACCAGCGAGGCCACCCGCTTCTGGGCGCGGAAGCGTTCGATGAAGCGTTCGATCTCCTTGCGCCGTTTCTCATCGTTGATACGCGTCTTCTCGTAGACCTCCTCCTCCTTGAGGATCTGTTGGTAGAGCTTGGCCGTTCCGCCCTCGATCTTGCGCGCCCGCTTGCGATGGATCCCCACCGTGTGCGTCACGACGCTGTCCATGAAGGAGCGGTCGTGCGTGATGAGCATGAGCTCCGAACGCCACTGGCGCAGGAACCTCGCCAGCCACCGGATCGACATCACGTCGAGGAAGTTGGTGGGCTCATCGAGGAGGAGGAGTTCGGGTTCCGATATGAGTACCTTGGCCAGGTTGAGCCTTACCTGGTAACCGCCGGAAAAGACGCCGGGCGGCTTTTGCATGTCACCGGCTGTGAAGCCGAGGCCGAAGAGGATCTTCTCCGCCTTCCACAGCTGGTCGCGGTGCTCCTTGGGGAGGGCGAGCGAGGCCTCACCCAAGACCGTGTCCCGGCTGAAACGGAGTTCCTGGTCGAGGTGGCCGATGCGGTAGCGCTTCGGTATCACGATGGCGCCGGAATCGGGAGGAAGGTCTCCCAGGATCATTCGGAACAGCGTGGTCTTGCCGTGGCCGTTCCGGCCCACGAGACCGATTCTCTCCCGACGGTTCACGTCGAAGGTGAGGTCCTCGAAGAGGACCTGATCGCCGAAGGTCTTGGATACGCTCGAGATCTTGATCATGGGTTCGGGGCGGGCCGAGGACTCGTGCCGGCGCGGCGACATTATATCATCGTTGCCGGGCCGTCGGAACGGAGAAGCGACCGAGGCGGGGCGCTGGCGGAGGCGCAGGTATGACCCCGAGACTCGCATTTTGCATGGGGTTGCGCTCGGCCGTTGCCAAATTCCGATTGGGCTCCGTCGCAGCCGGATGCGGGAATCGCGGCGCAGCACGGACCTCGGGGCCTTAGCATGCCGAAATCGGCGTGGCGAGATCTCCAACGCTGAACACCTCTTCAAGGCCCCGTTTTTGCATTCGCGAAACCGGGGGATTCCGTCCAACTCGCTCCACGGCGATTCCCGAAGGATGGCATCGACCGGTGCCGGCCGAATCACAGGTCCACCGGCGGTCGGCGCGGCGGTGGCGGCACGGCGTTTCTGAGTAGCGGCGACGGTCACGGTATGGATTTTTCGAGTCTCAAGGGTGAACGGCTCCGGCGGCTGGCGGCCGTCGCGTCGATGCTGGTGACCGTTTACTACCTTTACTGGCGCGTCACACAAACACTCAATCCCGACGCACGCTTTTTCTCGTGGGCGCTCTACGGCGCCGAGGTCTTCGGCGCCATTACCACCTTTCTGTTCTTCTTCTCGGTCTGGCGGCCGACCACCAGAAAATCGCCGCCGCCGCTCGAGGGACGAACTGTGGACGTCTTCGTTCCCACGCTTTCCGAATCGACCACCGTGCTGCGGAAAACGGTGCTTGCGTGCAACGATCTCAAGTACCCCCACCGTACGCTGGTGCTGGACGACGGCAACCGGCCGGAGGTGAGGGCGCTGTGCGAGGAGCTTGGGTGCGTGTACCTGGCCCGGACGTCGCACGAGGGGGCCAAAGCGGGAAACCTCAACTTCGGCCTCCAGCACTCGACGGCCGAGTTCATCACCGTTTTCGACGCCGACCACGCGCCGCTTCCGCACCTCATCGACCGGCTGATCGGCTATTTCGCGGATGAGAAGGTCGCGTTCGTCCAGACGCCGCAGGAGTTCTACAACATCGATTCCTTCCAGCACCGCGTGGACAAAGAGCACAAGTACATCTGGGGGGAGCAGTATCTGTTCTTCTCGCTGATACAGCCGGGCAGGGACCGCTGGAACGCCGCGTACTTCGTCGGTAGCTGCGCGATGCTGCGCCGCCGGGCGCTCGACGACGTGGGCGGATTCGCCACCGCCTCCATCACGGAGGACATGCTCACCTCGATCCACATTCACGCCAAGGGGTGGCGTTCGGTCTATCACAACGAGAACCTCGCCTACGGAATCGCCGCGGAAACGATCGAGCCGTTCCACATCCAGCGCCTGAGATGGGGCATCGGGGGCTGGCAGATATTCTTCAAGAAGAATCCCCTGTTCGTGCGCGGCCTGACCCTTCCGCAGCGCCTGTGCTATTTCGCGAGTCTCATCTACCCCGTCGAGGGGCTGCAGAAGCTCATCTTCTACGTCACGCCGCCCGTCGTGCTCTTCACGGGCGTGCTCCCCATGCGCGCGCTGGATGTGAACTATCTGCTCCACTTCGTGCCGTACTACGCGCTTTCGCTGTTCGCGTTCAACGAGATGGGGCGCGGGTTCGGGGGCAACATCATGCTGGAGCAGTTCAGCATGGGGAAGTTCGCCACCTATCTGCGGACGACCGGCGGCATTTTCCGCCCGCGCAGAGGGCCCCGGTTCCACGTAACGCCCAAGGGCGAGCACAAGCCGGCGCCCTACGGACTGGTCGCGCCGCAGACGACGGTGCTGGCGGTGAGCCTGTGCGCGATCATATTCGCCCTGGTGCAGCTTGTGCTCGGCAGGCGCAACGACGACTTCATCATCGCCGTCAATAGCCTTTGGGCGCTCTACAACAGCGGGCTCGGCCTGGCCATCATCCAACACGACCTCAAGAAACTCGTCCAACGCAGGGAGTCCATCCGTATAGAAGACGCCGTGCCGGTCTTGTACCGCAAAACGGGAGCAGATTCCAACCATGCCCGGTTGGCGGTCGCGGACGATCTGACCAAGAAGGGGCTGTCGATGCTGTCGATCGACGAGATCGGGGTCGGCGAGGAAGTGGCGCTCCAGATCGTCTTACCGGCGCGGACGTTGCTCGCGGACGGAAAAGTGATCCGGGGGAAATCCAAGGCCACCGACGGCCGCACCATCTCGCGCGTGGGGGTGTCGTTCACGGAAATGCCCGCCGGCCAGGCGGACACCATGTCCCGCTACCTGGCGGAGTCGGCGGTGACGAAATTCATGGGCGAGTACACGACGCGTTACCAGACCTACGTCGAAAGGAAGATGTCGCGGAGTGAAAAGCGCCGGAAGCGCGCGGAGCGGTTCGTGGCCTATCTGCCGGTGGCGATTCGCACCGAGAACGACGAATTCTCGTACGGCGTGTTGAAGAACGTCTCGGAGAGCGGCGCGATGCTGGTGTCGCGCGACCTGCTGACGCCCGGCGACCAGGTGATGCTCGATGTAGCGCTCGGCGAGGAGCGGATTGCTCTCGCCGGCGTCGTGGTGAGGATTCTGGAACACCAATCGGATGAGTTCCCGGAAATGTTCGTGGGCATCCGGTTCAACGAGGGGGAAGCGGAGAAAGTGGAGAGCGTCCTCGCCGTCTGTGAAGGAGTGGGGGAGCTCCTGTCGGAATGAACAATCCAACGGCATGGGCACGAACGGCGCTCTCGGGGATCATTGCGTACGGCCTGCTGATCAGCGTAGCCAGGATGGACTACAACTCCGTTTTCGTCGATGAGGCCTACGACATCACCATCGGCCATCAGGTGCTCACAGGACAGCCGTGCTCCAGATGCCCGTACGCGACGGGCTCGGTCTACGTCCATCCGGTCGCGGCGGCCTTCGGCGACTCGGTCGGCGGCCTGTACGGTGCGCGGATGATGAACGTATGGCTGGGACTGGGGCTCGCGCTGCTGATATATGGCGTCGGACGGGTCCTCTTCGACGTGAAAACGGGTCTGATCGCGGCGGCCCTTTTCATGTGCTCGGGACAGACCTTGTATCTCATGAAGCTCGCGACCTACGACATGATGGCGGCGTTCTTACTCGGGCTGTCGTTCTTCCTGGTAGTCGTAGCGGGCCGCAGGGTCCCGCGCCGGGCGGACGCTCTGGCTTTGGTGTGCGGTGCCGTGGCGCTGTTTCTGGCGTCGATCACTAAATATCTGGTGCCGGTCTTCGTTCCGTTCCTTGTGATCTACGTTTGGTGCCGGTATGGCGCGCGACGCGCGATCCTGCTCTTTACATTGCCGCTGGCCTTGCTGCTTGCGGTTTACGCGTACTTCGCGGTCTTCCCGGTGCTCTCCGCCGTTACCGACCAGGTCGCGGACATTCGCCGCACTTCCTACGTGCCGTTTTCCACGCTCAGTGACTGGACGTTCCGTTGGGTGGCGATGGGCTACCTGCTCGCGGTGTTCGGCGCCTTCCACGAGCGGCACGGGCGAACGGCCATCATGTTGATCGTTCTCTCCGTGCCGCTGGTGGTCCTCCACCTCGTCACGCAGTCGGAACAGTCCGTCAACAAGAACGTGATCTTCTCTTTCGTATTTCTCACTCCGGCGGCTGCGCTGGGTGTGGACCATCTCGGCAACCTTTTCTCGATGCGGAGCGGGAGAGGGGCGACGAAGACGTTTTTCACCGTGGCCGTTCTGGTCGTGGTGTGGGCGTACGGGATCCACACGCTGAGGTGGCTCGAGAAGCAGTATCCGGATGTGACGCCGGTCATCGAGTTCTTCCAGGAAAAAGGCCACGACGGCATGACGGTGGCCATGAACGGGTGGGACGGGGTACTGTACCAGTACGCGCTTCGATCGCGTTTTCCGAACGCGCGCTTCGTGCACGTCACGGATGTGTCGGACCCCGGCCATCACAGGGGCTTGCCGCGCGAGACGGTGGATTTCGTGGTCTGTGAGGATCTCTATTACGGCAAGCAGCATCCCTGCGCGGACTACAGGTACATTTTCGGAACCGACTTGAAGTTGCTCCGGAACTTCGAGATCGAGCATTCGTGGGGTGTGACGGACGCAAGGATCTTCGGCAGGAGGTAGGAGATGAAACACGTCCCAGTGGCGAGCGCAGCGAGCGCGATAATCATCATGTGCTGGACGCTCCTCCCGGCGGGAGCGAACGCGTTCGAAGGATTCCGTGGTTCGACGTGGGGCGAGCTCAAGTGGGAGCTGCCGAAGGACACCGACGACAACCTCCTGTTGGACGGCTGGGTCCGCCAGGGTATCGACTGGAAGAAGTGGAACGGGAACACGACGCTCAACACATTCGCCACCGTTCGATACCAGCTGGATTCGCGATCCTACGACTGGAACAACTCTGTGGCGCCGGGTTTTGGCGTCGGCATAGAAGCGTACAACCCCAAGGGTATCGTGATCGGCGGCAGCATCGAGTACCTGTGGGAGCGCTTCTGGGAGAGCGATCGCACTGACCCGAAGCTCTTGGTGTACGTGAACTGGTACGGCTGGTGGGATCTGAAGTCGCGCGACTGAGACCGGCCGTTCATCCCGTTCGTCATTGGGGCGCCCGAGGGCGCCCCCTTTTTTTGCTCCCTCACCGCTCGTGGCGCTGGAGAACGCCGACCATCTTCGTCACCAACGCCCGCGGGAAAAGGCGCGTGGCGCCGAACATGAGCACGTTGTTCACCGCTCCGGGAATGACCACCATCTTCCCCCGTTGCATCCCGTTGTAGCCGGCGCGCGCGACCGCGTCCGCTTTCATCATCATGGGGCCCCGGAAGAGACGCGAGCGGCCGGTTTCAGCGCGCACGTGGAACTCCGTCCGTGTGGGGCCGGGACAGAGCGTGGTTACGGTGACGCCGGTGCCTGCGAGCTCGGCGTGGATCGCGTTCGAAAACGACACCACCATGGCCTTGGTGGCGTAGTAGACCGCCATGAGCGGCCCCGGCTGGAAGCCGGCGGTGGATGCGACGTTGAGCACTCGGCCCCTGCGGCGCTCGACCATGCCGGGCAGGAAAAGTCCGGTCAGGTGCACGAGGGCGGTGACGTTGACCTGCACCATGTCCAAGTAGCGCTGCAAGTCGCCTCGGTGGAACTCACCATACTGCCCGAAGCCCGCGTTGTTGACGAGCACGTCGATTTGCACGCCCTCTCGCCGGAGTTGATCGTGAATGGCAGTGGGAGTGCCGGGGTCGGCGAGATCCGCGACCAGCACTCTCGCCAATACCGCGTGCCGCGCCTCCAGTTCGTTTTTCACCGCATGGAGCCGCTCCTCGTTCCTGGCCACCAAAATCAGATCGTATTGCTCGGCGGCGAAGATTTTCGCAAGTTCGTATCCGATACCGATCGATGCGCCGGTGATGAGCGCCGTTTGCCTGGGGCGGATGGAAGACTGCGGCGACGTGTTCGTCATCGTTCTTGCCTCCCGGAATCCGCTCGCCTCTCGGAATCCGCTCGCTTCTCGGAATCCGCTCGCCTCTCGGAATCGGCACGCTTCCCGGAATCGGTCCGCTTCCCGGAACTCCATGCGAGCGCCTGGCGGAAGTCTTCGATGAGTTCCTCGACCGATTCGATGCCGACCGACACACGGATGAGCCCCTCGCCGATGCCCAGCGCGGCGCGTTCCTCCGGCGTGAGGGCGAGGTGCGACGTATACGCCGGGCGGGAGAGAAGACTCTCCACCCCGCCGAGGCTCGGCGCCACAATCGGGATCGTTACACGGTCCATGAACTCCTTCGCCGCCTTCTCGCCGCCGGCCGGTTCGAAGCTCAGCATGCCGCCGAACCCACCGAAGTAACGTTTTGCCCGCTCATGGTCCGGACTCGATTCGAGGCCGGGGTAGTTGACCCTGGCCGCACCCGGGGGCCCCTCGAGGAAGCGCGCCAGCGCGAGCGCATTCTCGTTCTGCTGGCGGACGCGGACGCCGAGCGTCTTGAGCCCGCGGTGGAGCAGGAAGCAGGCGTGCGGGTCGAGCGTGCCCCCGTAGTATCTCAGGCCGACGTTTATGCGGGCGACGAGCTCGCTCCGACCGATCACGACGCCCGCCACGATGTCGGAGTGTCCGTTCAGGTACTTCGTCGCGCTGTGGAGAGAGAGGTCGAAACCCCATTCCGGCGGCCGGAAGTTGACGGGGGTGGCGAAGGTGTTGTCGATCATGGAAACGAGTTCGTGCTGTTTCGCGAAGTTCACGACCGCCTCCATCTCCGGCACCCCCATGAGCGGATTGGAGATGGCCTCGACGTAGATCGCGCGCGTATTGGGCCGCAGCTTCGCCTCCCATGATTGCGGCGCGCGCGGATCTATGAAGTCATACGAGAGCCCGAAGCCCGCGAACTGCGACGTCAATAGCCCATGTGTGCCGCCGTAGAGCACGTCTTGTACGAGCAGGTGGCCGCCGCCCTTGAGGATGGTGAAAAGCGCGGCCGAAATCGCGGCCATGCCGCTGGCGGTGACCAGCGCCGCTTGCGCGTTTTCGAGCGAAGCGAGTTTCTCGTGGAGGGCGGTGTGATTCGGCGTATTGTTGAGCCGGATGTACCGGATGGCGTCGTAGCTCTTTCCTCCCTCGGATTCGAAAGTGGACGACTGAAAGATCGGAATCG
>JBGSIK010000068.1:0-4622 GCA_041742575.1 Candidatus Krumholzibacteriia bacterium | reverse complement strand
AACGAAATCTCGAATCGATCGGCCTGATCCCACCAACCGCCGCCTTGGGCTCCCGCGCAACGTCGCAGATCTTGCCACCACGCCGGTGGGCGACAGCCGCGGGCATCCCCGCGTACGGCATCGCGCGCCAGGCCCTCCAGCGCATCCGACGGAATTCTCCCGGCGGGTCTTCCCTCCGCGATGCTTCGAACGCGCGATGTCGAGAGAAGCACGTACGTTTTCTCCCAGGGAAGCGCCACGGTAAGAAACTCCGACCGTCCGGACGCGTACTCGATGACCGAGGGATCCGCCGAAACCATGACGTCAATCGAGCCCTCCAATAGATCGCGGGCACGATCCGGCGGGGCTTCGACAAAACGGATCACCGGGCCCGAACCGCCGAGAGCGGGATGCAGCGTGATCGTGGGCCAGACCGAAGAATAGGCGTCCACATCCACCTCGCCTAAGCGGTAGGAACCGGATCCCATGGGCCGACGGGAGTCGCCGGTGGGTTTTGCCACCGCGAAGACGGACGCGGAAAAGACGCGGGGAACTTCCCGGTGCGGCATCTTCATCCATACGCGAACCGTCCGGTCGCCCGCTGCGCTCACCGAATCGACGACCGTATCGAGCATCAGGGCGTCCTGCCAGCTCTCTACCACATCCCGCGCGGTGACGCGCGTGCCGTCCCAGAAGCGGGCACCCTTGCGGAGCTCGAAGGTCCAGGAAGAACCTTCCTCTTCCTTCTTCCAGCCCTCGGCGAGTCCGGGCAGAACGCTACCCTCGCAGTCGATCGTGATGAGCGTCTCGTACAGATGCCTGAAGAGAATTCGCTCGCTCCCGTTTTCGGCCCAGGGCGCCCAAGCGAGATCCACCGGATCGAGGAGCGCGAATGTGACCGGCCGGTTGGGATCCGGCCGCGTGGAAACCACGTGGCACTCCGACGGGACCATCGTCACCGGCTTGGCCACCTGCCGCTTGCCGCACGCGCCGAGAACAATCAGCGCTGCCGCGCCAAAAACCATGAGAAGACTGGATATTCGCATTTTTGGCATAGCCGCTTATCCGCCGCTACCCCGCTCGCAATGCATGATACCACGCCGCATGAGATGTGCGCCATCCTCGGTCGGCGATGATCGGCGGCTTCGTCGGAGTCGATTCGGTCGCCGTCCAAAAACTGGCCCGTCTGCCGCCACAGCGCGATCGAGTTCTTGGACACTACCCGGACGGGACGACCCTTGCCCGCGCAGGATTGGCACTTGCGGGACCGACGAACCTTTGCGCCACACACGTGGACCAATACGGCGGTTTGCGAATGCCACGAGCGTTCAGTTCTGGTATCATACAACGAGACACGATAGTCGTTACTCGAAAGCCCCTGACTCATACCGATTTTACGAGAAGCGATCTACGGCGCAACACGGTGGTGTGCTCAGCTTGATGCCAACAGCGACGAGAGCTTTCTTTCCACTCAGTGGCCTGTCCGTCATACTCTTGGTGTGTCTCGCCACGGTAGACGCCGCTGGATCGGACTCTTCGCGTGACCCTGCGGTGAATTCGCCTTCCGGTCCGGCACGGGCGTTGTTTGGTTTCAAGGCGGGTTTCAGCCTGTCGCAGCATTCCGGCGTTGAAGAACGGGACGCTCAATACCAGGTCTCGAGCCATTGGAGAAGCGGAGCAGCCGTCGGAGGGTTTGTGTACCTTCCAGTCACGGACCGCTTCGCCCTCCAGCAAGAGGTTTTTTACACGCAGAAAGGTTCGAGTCAGGATATCGGGGTTGAAATCCTGGAGATCCCAACGGTACTCAATGTGACTTACCAGATGGACTACGTCGAAATACCTGTATTCCTGAGATTCGCCTGGTTTCGATGGAATCGCAACGCGATATACTCGCTCGCTGGAACAGCGCTCTCCTTCAAGGTGCACGACCGCTACACGCTCCAGGGTGAAGTCAGCGACGGAACCGAGACAGTCCCCCTGCGCGCGGATGCGGACATGTCCGAGGTCGAAATGTTCGACTATTCCTTCGTTTACGGCGCGGGTGTTGATTTCTCGCTTCGGGGAATGCAACTTCTGCTGGAGTATCGTTTCGCGATCGGCTGGAACAGCCTCGCGATGCCGACCTACGCGTATGTGCCATTCGGAGATGAGGAGATACTGATAGAAAACGAGCCGGTGCCGCTCAAGAACCAAAACCATCTTCTGCTCATCGGCATCACATTCTAGGAGGGACGTCATGAGAAGAGTGTTGGCTGCGATATGCGTGATGCTCATCGGATCAACGGCTCATGCTTACGATTACTGGAACAGCCTCCGCCACAGTTCTCTCCTTCCCGGCAACACCGTCAGTATCAGAATGGAGAACCCGTCGGGCGCCGGCGCGGAGAACTTTATTCTCTATGATACCGATACCGGGATTACGGAGGAGGCAATGGCACCGCTCCTGGACGGGCCGTCCACTCTGAGCGCGACCGTGCCCGGCCCGCTGGCGGCCGCGCGTTACTATGGATTCAGATTGAAACAGGGTGATGAGCTTGATCTTATGCCCGTTCGCATCGCGGCCGGTGTCACGCCGGAACCGACAGACCTGACGCGCTTGGCCGAGGATGTGGCGGGGGACGCGCTGTTCGGCTACGTTAATCTCGATCTAGTCGATTGCCGCGTCGGTTTCTCGAACGACCGGTTCTACGCAGCGCTACGAAACGCGGGCGGCGGATTTCCGGTGAATCAGGGGCTGACGTTTTTCGGCTATCTGCTGGGGATCGCGAATCCCTCCCAGGCTGATCCCGATACCGTATGGGGCCTGATGCAAACCTACCAGCAGGCGGGGATAATCAGCCCGGGGTTATACAGGATCACGGGCACTGGCCTTGGCAATCTGACCAAGATCGGCCAGGTTCAAGTGCAAGAATTTCCCGCGACAAACACCCTCTTGATATCCTGTCTGTTGGCGGATCTCTATGCAGATCCGTATTTCATGTCGTGGTTCGATCCAGCGGATCCGGCACTGGGTGTCGCCGGATTCACGCAGAAAATAACTCTGCTCGGCGGCGCCGCGGAGGCGGACCGCAGCCCGGCGGGCACGTGTTACCTGCGCGATTATGCGATCTCTCCCGGCGTGAACCAGCTTCCCGAGCTCACGAGCGGGGACATCCAGGACTCGGGCTCGGGACTGTTCGCGCAAATCGAGTATTCCGACCCCAACGGACACTGTCCTGTTCTCTCGGAAATCGTGTTCGATGGCGACCGTTCGTTTCTGATGCGCCCGCTGACGCTGGACTACAATTCACCCGTCGTCTACCGCACAGATCCGGGCATCGAGCCCCTTGCGGACAGCTCCTGGGTCACCGCGGTGTTCCGTTTCAGCGATAATCAATCCGATGTTGTCGAGTACGTAATCACGCCCACCGGTATCGCCGACTCGAATCGCCGGATCGTCGCGCCAAAAGTCTTCGTATCGAATTTTCCAAATCCATTCAGCGAGTCGACGACGATCGGTGTCTACCTCCCGGAAGCTGCGCATGTGGAGATTTGTATCTATGACGTCAGTGGCGCTCACGTTTCCACGATCGTGGATCGCCTCGTTGCCCCGGGCTGGCAACAGTTCCCGTGGCGAGCCGGTGATGGCCAGACCGGCGACCCCAGAAGCGGCGTCTATTTCGCCCGCGTCTATGCCGGCGGATCGGTGCAGGTAAGGAAGATGGTTGCTGTTCGCTGATCTCGTGGTTGAAGTTCGAGAATAGAACTGGCTCCCCGGGTAGGACTCGAACCTACAACCCTGCGGTTAACAGCCGCATGCTCTACCATTGAGCTACCGAGGAGCCGGAATCCAGAAATCTGTCTCGACCACCGCTCGAACAGGTGGTCCATTCCTCAAGGCTGAATCCACATTTTAGCGGCCTTCCTCGCCGATGTCAAGAGACGGTAACGCCTTCGGCCACAACTGTTAACAGCCTCCCTCGGTGCAGGTTGGCCGCCTGGCCGGCGGGCGTTCCCCCAACCACGCGCCGCCGCGCACGCACGGTGACGAGAAAGCCGGATCTTGGTACAATACCCGTGGTCCCGCCCCTCGGGGCGGGACCATTTTAGGCGCGCGGCCGCGGCTTCCGAACCCAAGACCGCGCCGGACTTTCGGACGACCCCTGACGACATACGAACTCACGAGAACTACGTTCGCGAAACGGGAACCCTGTGCCCTCGAACAATTCCACAACATCCGCACAGCCCACAACCCCAGACAACTGGATACACACCATCGACCTCTGCCGCTACTACCAGCGCGGTCACTACGAGGTGCGCGCGGTGGACCGGGTGACCCTTTCGATCAGGCGGGGTGAGTTCCTGGGAGTGGTGGGCGCCTCGGGCTCGGGCAAATCGACCCTCTTGAACCTCCTGGCGGGCCTGGACACGCCGACATCGGGACACGTGGAGGTGGACGGCCAGCGGTTGGACTCGCTTTCGCGACGCGCGCTCTCGGCTTATCGGGCCCGCAAGGTGGGCATGGTCTTCCAGTCCTTCAATCTGATCCCGCAGCACACGGCGCTCCGGAACGTGGAGATGGCCCTCTACTTCGGCGACACGCGGCCGCGGGACCGGCGAAAGCGCGCCGCGGAGGTGCTGGAGCGCCTGGGGCTCGGCGAGCG
>JBGSIK010000067.1:0-2433 GCA_041742575.1 Candidatus Krumholzibacteriia bacterium | reverse complement strand
GTCCTGCCGGAACTGGTCCCGGTGCGAAATGTGTTCTTTGGAGAAACGGTGACGTGCTCCGGACTGCTGGTAGGTGAGGACATGGTGGCGGCGATTCGCGGGACCGCCGCGAGCGGCCGGCGGGTGACGTTCCTGCCGCCGAACTGTTTCAACCACGACGGCGTGACCATCGACGAGATGAACGTGGAATCGATCTCGGAGGCGCTGGGCGGACGAGCCGTGGTCCCCGGCGATTCGTTGGTGGAATCGCTCCACCGGTGGGTGGATGGAAGTGGGGCGGGGGCGTGAAACGTGTTCCGACCGTGGCCATCGTGGGGCGGCCCAACGTGGGGAAGTCCACTTTGTTCAATCGCATCGCGGGCGGGCGGCGCGCGATCGTGCATCCCATGCCGGGCGTGACGCGCGATGTGCAGCGCCATACCACCGAGTGGAACGGTGTGGCGTTCGAAATCGTGGATACCGGAGGATTGTTTTCCGGCGTGGACGACGTCCTCGTGTCCAAGGTGGAAGCGCGAGCGCTGGCGGAGGTGACGAAGGCGGACGCGATCATATTCGTGACCGACGCGCGGGACGGGCGCACCGGCGCCGACCAGGAGGTTGCGGAGAAGATCCGAGCTTCGGGTGTTCCCGTGCTTCTGGCCGTCAACAAGGCGGAAAGCCGGTCGTCGCGGTCCAACATGGCCGGGGAGTTTTACGGTCTCGGGTATGAGAACGTTTACGAGTTGAGCGCGCTCCACGGCGAAGGCGTGGGCGATTTGCTCGATGATCTGGTCGCGTTCCTGCCGCGCTATCGACTGGCGGAAGTCGAACCGGACCTCAAGCTGGCCGTGGTGGGCGTGCCCAATGTGGGGAAATCGAGCATCGTGAACATGCTCGTGGGTGAGGAGGCCAACATCGTCGACGAACGGCCGGGGACCACGCGCGACAGCATCGATGTGGCCGTGCGCTGGCACAACCGGCGGATCACCCTGGTGGATACGGCGGGTATCAAGCGTAAGGCCCGTTCCCACGACGACATCACGGTGATCAGCGCGCTCAAGAGTCTGGAGTCGATCGAACGCTGCGACGTCGCATTGGTGGTGCTCGACGCCTCCCGTCCGATCTCGGCCCAGGACGTGAAGGTGGGAAGCTACGCGCACAAGAACGGCAAGGGAATCCTGGTCTGCTTCAACAAGTGGGACCTGGTGGAGAAGGGCGACCGCACGTACCGCGAGTTCGAACTCGATTACAAGGAGCGGTTTGCGTTCATGTCCTACGCCCCGACGCTGTTCGTGTCGGCGCTCACGGGGCAGCGCATGGACCGTATCTTCACCACCGCCTGGCGGATCAAGGAGGCGCGGGAAAAGCGGCTGCCCACGGCGGAATTCAACCGGTTCATCGAGGATGTGAGCCGCCGGAGCCCTCCGCCGTACCACAGCGGAGGAACGGGAAGGATTTATTACGGCACCCAAGTCGAAGTCTCTCCGCCCACGTTCTCGTTGTTCGTGAACAAGGCGGACTATTTCGCGCGGAACTACATCAGGTACTTGAACAATCAGATTCGTGACGCGTTCTCCTTCGAAGGGACGCTGATCCGCATCAACCTCGTGCAGAAAAAACGCGGAGGTGCGTCGCAGAGATGACGCTCTTGCTGGTGATCATCGGCAGCTATCTGCTCGGAGCGATACCGTTCAGTTACCTCGCGGGGAGGGTCTTCGAGGGAATCGATCTCCGCGAGCACGGCAGCGGAAACCTGGGGGCGTCGAACACATTTCGTATCCTGGGGGCACAGGCGGGCGCGGTGGTCCTGGTGCTGGATGTGGCCAAGGGTTTCTTCCCGGTTTTCGTCGCGGGAAAGCTCGCAGCCTCGGCGGGAGCGCCGGTGTACTTGTACACGCTCCCGGCCGCGGTCGCGGCCGTCATGGGGCACATGTTCTCAGTTTATCTTCGGTTCGGTGGCGGGAAGGGAGTGGCAACTTCGGGTGGCGCCTATCTGGCCCTGAGCCCGATCGCGGTGGTGTGCGCGTTTGCCGTGTGGCTCATGGTCTTTGCCGCCAAGCGCATCGTGTCGCTGGCGAGCCTAGGCGCGGCGGTGGCCCTGCCCATTGCGGTTTATCTCGTCGATCGTTTCGATCTTTGGCCTTCGCATTGGTCGTACACGGCGGTGACGGTGGTGGTTTCGCTGGTGGTGATATTCAAGCACCGGAGCAACATCCGGCGGTTGATGAGCGGCTCCGAGCCGGCGCTGGCGCGGAGGAAAAACGCGTGACCAAGGAACCGTGGAGAATCGCCGTTCTGGGCGCCGGCGGCTGGGGCACCACCCTGGGGATCCTGCTCGGCGAGAACGGACACCTCGTAACCTTGTGGGAATACTTTCCCGAACAGGCCGAGCGGCTCCTTCGCGAGCATGAGAACCGGAAGTTCCTGCCCGGCGTCGCGATCCCGGAGTCGATC
>JBGSIK010000066.1:0-2712 GCA_041742575.1 Candidatus Krumholzibacteriia bacterium | reverse complement strand
ACCTGCAGGACGCGGGGGGAAGGTAACAAAGCAGGACGAGAATGTTTCCGCGCCTGCCGCGGCGTAGGACAACACAATCCGCAGACCGACTGCGGCTCGTGATGACTTGTGACGAGTAGAATCCGGTCGATGTTCGGCGTCAAGTAAAAACAACACCGGAGCGGCCTGTGGGGTAAGCGATTGGGTATCAAGCGCTTGGGCTTACTCCCGCGCCCTGCTTCTCCGGCATACCAAAGCCGCCGCCCCGGCAGTCGAGATTGAGCAGTTGACGATCACCGCTACGTCCGCTACACTTATGGAGCGATGCCCTCCCGAGGGTGTGGCCGCAGGGGGGAACTCTAAGGGTGCATGATCGCATGAGAGATTTCCCCGGGACCGGGCGTCGGAGGAGGGAGCGATGAGAACGATCCTGCTATCAGCCGTCTTTCTCGGACTCGCCGTGCCGTTAGCAGTCGCCGGGGAGGGATATTCTCTGTTCACGCTGGAGAGAAACTATTGTAACGGGCCACCATCGGATCCTTATCAAAACTGCGCATGCTGGATCGACGCCAGTCCCCGGCCGGTAGTGTACGTGTTCCACAGAGTTTGGGAGGGCACGGGACACGGTGTGAAGAAGGTCCGTTTCCGCGTGGTCGCAGATGCGGAACTCCCATGGACGTATGTGGGCGAGACGATTCCCGTGGACGACCGGTTCATCACAGGCTATACCGGAAACACGCAGGACGGGATAGAGATCGACTGCTTACACACAATGGGAACTATACTGTTGGCGGTGATCGAATACACCGCCTCAGCTTATCCCCCTGGATGCACGGGTCTCAGGTTACGTCCGCATCCGAACTCGACGACGGGTTCGGTGGAGTTTCAGGGATTCGATGGGGTATGGCGCGTCCCCACATACGTTTTGGACCTCCAGTCGCCTCCTTGTGGGGGATGGTGCGTGCTGCCAACGAAAACCAGCACCTGGGGAGCGATCAAGGCGCTGTACCAGTGAATTCCGCGTTGATTATTCTGCACCGCTCGGCTCGTTCACACTGACCTTCCGCCACGCGCGTGCTCCCAAGGGGAAGCCGTGTGCCAAGGTCATTGTTGAGAGCCTTAATCCTTCCGGTCCGCGCGTTCAAACATCGCTCAGTTGCGCCGCTAGAATCCTGGAAGTCGCGCGCGATCTCGCGCCTGTCCGAGTGTGAGCACGAGCTCAATGAAGCTTCGGAATCGGTGGCAGGAGTCGCCGAGGAACGTTTGGAACGCGGGCCGGCGAAAGGTCATCCACCGCAACCACCTGCGGGCATTGCGACCGGTTTGAGCACATGGACCCTGGAGGCGAACTGCCGTTCGCTGAAGCAATCGGCGGGCGGGCGAGCCTCGGGGTAGAGGTCTCCGAGCGCGGCGGGGAAGGTGTAGCGGAGCTGTTCGTGGTGGAGAGTATCGGCATCGGCGCGGCGGCGGTGAGCGATCCGGGAGGCGTCGGGGCTCTGGTGGGGCTTGCAGAGGTCGAGCCACAAATTCATACCGCCCTCGAGAATGTAAACGTTCTTCACGCCCATCACCGAGAGCCGCTTCCACGCTTCGTCGGCGCGGGCTTCATCATTGGAGACCGTGACGTGAACGGTCTGTTCCGGGAGGGTTTCCAGCCACGCGAGATCCCCGGCGCTGAACGTGAATCGGCGGGCGTCTATCAAGTGGAAGAGATTGAAATCCCCTTCGTCGCGGACATCGAGTATGGCGAGCCGGAGCTGGTTATTGTGCATGAGGCCGAGGAGCTCGGCGGGATCGATGTGGAAATCTCGCGAAGCGATCTGCGCATCGAGCGCTTTGGAGGCGTGGGCGAGCTTGCGGTCCACGTCGGGAGCGCCGACCACAAGTGCCGCTCCGCCCGCTACGAAGAGGATGAAGGCGGCAATTCGGTTTCCGTTATTCATGGTTGTGTTCTCGCGTTCCGCCGCGCCGTGAAAATTCGTTCCAGCTTCCCTCCGCCCCAGAACATGAGGAGCGCCATCGATACCACGACGAACACCACGGCACCGGCGTCGATGCCCAGCCACTGTGGCAGCGTGAACCGCCCCATGTCCCCGGCGTTGTTGAAGAACCCCCAGAAACGCGGGACGGTTTCGCCGAACAGGAAGAAGCCGATCATGAGACCCGCGATGTAGAAGAGCGCATCGAGCTTCCCGGTCGCGACCGCGACCAGAGAGGTGCCCGGTCAGTAACCGCCGATGATGAATCCGCAGCCGAGGAGCAGGCCGCCGACGATAGCGGACCACAGATACGTGGGGTTCACGTACAGCCGGTCGAAGTCGAGGAGCATCGCGCGCGAGGCGAAGAATATGAGGACCATCGCCACCACGATGGCGGTGAACATGACCTTGAGCACGGCCATGTCGTGCAGGTAGAACTGCGCGGCGAGCTTCTGCGCATTGCCGAAGCCGGCGCGCTCGAGCGCGAAGCCAAACCCGAATCCGATCGCGACGTACATGAGGATCATTCCCACGCCGCCGATCGCCGCCGTCAAGTCATAAGGTGCCATCTGAAACCTCTATTGCTATCTTTGTCCGGCCGGTTGGCGCCATCGGGTCTAGTAGCAGCGCGCGGATCCTGTCGCCGCAGCACGCACATATACTCAGCCGGAGCCGGGTCGGTGGGCCACATCGGGTCGCTCGGGCACGGCTCCCTACGACCGACCGTGCCCATCGCAGTTCCGTGCTCGACGGT
>JBGSIK010000065.1:0-4073 GCA_041742575.1 Candidatus Krumholzibacteriia bacterium | reverse complement strand
AGCTTGCCGTTCTTGTCGCTGAAGGCGATGTACTTTCCGTCCGGCGACCAGACCGGCCGGAATCGCATCTCGGCACCGTCGTTGGTGAGCTGCTCCGGCTCACCCGATCCATCCTGATTGGCGAGGTAGATTTCTTCCTCGCCCGTGCGGTCGGAGATGAATGCGATTTTCTTGCCGTCCGGCGACCACGCCGGCCACTTGTCGTGCGCGTCCGACGAGTTGGTCAATTCGCGCGTCGGACCCTTTTCGATCGGGGCCGTGAAAATGTCGCCGCGGGCGGCGAATACCGCCCGCTCGCCTTTGTGGCTCAATCCCCAGTGTTCGATGTTGTTGGCTGCCGACACCCGTGACGGGCGCATCGCCACGCCGTCGTTCGGGACGTATATCGCGAGCGCGGAACTTTTTCCCGAGGCGGTGTCGTAAATCCGCAGCTCTCCGCCGAGCTCGTACACGATCCGTCCATCCGGATCCGCGCTCGGCCAGCGCACGTCAAAAGCTTTTTCGTTCGTCAGCTGCTTGGTTTCTTTGCTGGCGACATCGTACGAATACAGGTTCAGCGTTCCGTCCCAGTCGGCGGAGAAGTAAATCTTGCCGCCGAGCCACATGGGATCGCGTTCCGTCCGCTTGTTGTCCGTGAACCGCACGGCGTCGTGCGTTTTGAGGTCGAAGATGTAGAGGTCCTGGGCCCAACCGCCCTCGTAGCGTTTCCAGGTGCGGAAATCGCGGATGAGCGGCGAATAAGCCATCCGCAACCCATCGGGCGAAAAGTCGCCGGCGCCGGAAACCGGCATGGGCAGGGCCTTCGGAAGCCCGCCGTCCATGGGAACGGTGTAGAGGCGCGTGTCGGTGAGGTCCCAGCCATCGCGCATGGAGCGGAATAAGACGGCCTTGCCGTCGATGGTCCACCCGTACACCTGATTGTCGTAACCCCACCGTGGCGGTAGCGGGCCCACCGCGGGGTAGAATGTCAGCTGTTTCGGAATTCCGCCGCCGACGGAGACAACGTAGACCTGTTCGTCGCCGTCATACTGGCCGGTGAATGCGATCCAGTTGCCGTCCGGCGAGAACTTCGGGAACAGCTCCTGGCCCGGCGCCGCCGTCAGTCTCCACGCGGTGCCGCCCGCGCTCTTGGCCAACCATAGATCACCCGCGTAGCAGAAAACAACGTTGTCCCCGTGGACGTCGGGGAAGCGCAACAGCTTCGTTTGCTCGGCTGCGAAAGCGGGCAACGCCGCCAGCAGCAGGAGCAGGGCGACCCCGCATCGAATGCGAGTCGTGCTCATCGATATGCCTCCTGACTGATTCGACTGTAGTGGAGAAAACGACTGAACCATGCGGCTCGGAATCTCGGACGCGCGAACAGGCCCTGGACCGGCCATGCGAACTGCGATTATAGGAGAAATACGTGAAGAAACCAACGGCGGTTGCGGTGAAAGACCGCCGGGTGCATACAGGTTGGGTGCCGAGTTCGACAACGGTCGCTGCTCTTCGACGCGTATCCGTACGCCTAACGCGCGCGGAATGCACCCATACGGGCGTATTGGTGCGGGGTGAAAACCATCCGGCGGACGATGCGCGCCGCGGATCGAGGCCATCGATCCACCGCCCCCACCTCGACCCTGGCCGTAACCGCGGACGAGAAGCCCGGCTGCCGGTATCCTGCCGACAGCCGGGCTTCTTCACGAAGAAACACGTAGACAACTACTTGAGTAGCAGCATCTTACGGGATTTGACAAACTTCCCCGCCGTGACACGGTAGAAGTACACACCCGATGCCACGGTTTGGCCCGCGTCGTTGGTACCGTCCCAGACCAGCTTGTAGAGGTCCGGACGCCGCACCTCGTCCACCAGCGTGCGCACGGTCCGCCCAGCGACGTCATAAACGATGAGCCGCACGTGGACGTCTTCCGCCACCGAAAAACGGATGACGGTCGAAGGGTTGAACGGATTGGGGGCGTTCTGTTCCAGTTCGAAGCTGAGACTCGAGACCAGTTCGAAGGCCTCGGACTCCCCGCCTGCCCCGTCGGTCGTCACTTCCTGCAACTTGAAGAAGTAGCGCCGGTTTGGTTGGATCGATGGGTCACGGTACTGATAGGAGGCCCCTTCCGATCCACCGACCGCCGGCACCTCTGTCGGCGTGATCCGCTCGTATGAGCCCTCCACCGCCTCGGCGCGCAGGACATGGAACCCGGTGGTGCCGGCTTCGCTGTTCGTCCGCCACGTGAGGACAGCATCCCCATCCTCGATCGTTCCACCGAAGCTCGCCAGCTTGACGGCGAGCGGGGCGGAGATCGAGAAGGGCTCATCGCTCATGCCGGTCCCGATTTCCTGGCCGTTCTTGAATAGCGTCACCAGCACCCGCGCGGAGTCGCAGTGGATTTCCGGCGTGCGCCAGTCGCAGTAGCCGACGTTCTGGATGCCGCCGGCGATGAGTTGCCACGTCCTGCCGTCGTCGGGAGACCAGCGGACATCTACGGCATCCGCGGCAAAGCCCAAAGGAGACTGCCATTTGATGCGCACGATCTGACCGGGCGGCACGAAGTCACCGCCTCTCGGGTGGGTGATGATCGGCCGGATGGTGACGATCTTGGTCTCGCCCAGGAACTGCTGGCCGTCGACCGAGCCGGCGACCAGCACCGGCACCACCCAGCCGATCGGCAACGCTCGCTGGAAGTCGAGACGGTCGAACTTCACGTGCAGTTCCTCGATCCCATCTCCGTCGATGTCTGTGATCTTGCTGTATCCCGGAACCGGGGCGACGACATCGTTCACGCGGATGGACGGCACCTCGATGTGGCGCGGGTCGTAGCCCGTGGGCAGCTCGATCCACGCGCGGATGTAACGGAACTGCCACCATTGCAGATCGTTTTCGGACAACACCACCAGTATCTGCGGGAACAAGGTGATGTCCGCCGGGATCACCGGAGATTCCTTTCCGAAGAGCGTGATGGACCGGTCCCCCGCCGTCGTTACGATAAACCGGCCGGATCCGGTGGGGTCGAACGCCAGGGACTGCGGATCGTCACCGGTCGGAATCGTGTCCACGAAAGCCACGGCCACATTCTTCGGAGGGAACGTGGCTCGTTCCTCGATGACGCCGGCCGATCCAAGCGTTTCCACCGACACCACGATCACCTCGTCCGAGTCTTCCTGGACCAGGTACAACAATCCCCCGTCCGGGGACACGGTCACTGTCTTGGTGCCCGACCCGGTCTGGACCGTCGCCACCACGCTGTTTTCCGTGGGGCTCGCCGGTTCGACGTCGACGATCAACAGTTCATCGGCGCTCGTCAGCACGAACAAAAGGGTGCCGTCGGGCGAAACGGTGACCTGTTTCGTCGATGATCCGGTCTGGACCGTCGCCACCACGCTGTACCCCAGCGCTTCCAGCACCAGGATGTCCGTGTCGGTGCCCACGAATACTCGTGTTCCATCCGGCGATACCGTGACCGTTCTGGTGGAAGAGCCAGTCTGGACCGTCGCCACGACGGTGTGGTGCGTCGCGCTCGAGGAGTCCGCATCGAGCACGCTCAGGTTGTTCGATCCGCTGTTCGCCACCAGCACCCGTCTTCCGTCCGGCAGCACCGCGACATCCACGGGATGGGCACCGACGATCAGCGTCTGTACCACAGTGTTGAATCCCACCGCGTCCGGATCGGTGCCAATGATGGAAACGCTCGCCGATCCGAAGTTGGGCACGTAGGCGAATGTACCCTCGGGGTGCATGGCGATCGCCACCGGCTCATCGCCCACCGGTATACCCGGGTAGGTCTTGAGGCTGTCCACACCGATGGGGATCACTATGTCCGACTCCGGGCTCACGGCGTACGCCAGTGCACCGTCCGGTGTCACGGTGATCGATTTGGTCCCCGAGCCGGTATTGGCGGTAGCAACCACGTCATCCGCGGTGGACGTCGACGGCACCAGCACGTTGAACGACACGGCGTTCGACGTGTCGGCCCCCACGACCACGCGAACCAGGCCGGACGCGGCCGTGTTCGGGACGATCACATTGAGGTGATCAACACCGCCGGTGGCGGGAGTGGCCGCGACGCTGTTGAACAGCACCGTGT
>JBGSIK010000064.1:0-9681 GCA_041742575.1 Candidatus Krumholzibacteriia bacterium | reverse complement strand
GCCGCCGATGATGCCGAGGATCGAGTTGCCGACCTTGCCAAGACTGAACTTCTTGAGAAGGACCCCGGCGAGGTTGCCGCCAGCCGCTCCCGCGATCAGCTGAATGATCAAACTCCCGATGTCCATGAGATCTCCCTTCTGAGATCGAAGACCGCGCGCGAAACGGGGATTGGAATCGATGGAAAGCGTGGAGAGAGAGCGCTGATCCCGTCCCCAGTGCATCACAAGTCCGTGAATTGTCGAGAATTATATCCCAACTGCGGTTCAAAAAACAAAGTGAGAATACGCGTCTTTTTCGATCTTCTGTTTCTTCGCCGCGTTTCGAGCGTGTCGTCTGTGTGAGGGCCGACGAAAGACAAACAAGAAGGCCACCCAAACAGGTGGCCCTACCGGTGGTTTCCTCGGTCCCCGGCCGCTACCAACTTCGTCAAGAATACAGTGCGTCCGCCTCAGCTAACGGTCACGGGCCTGGAGGGGCAGGAGGTTCTTGTTCCTCGCCCGACAGGTCTCCGTGTATATCGGGGCGGACCGGAGCGGGCACGGGAGGTTCTGGAGGCTCAAGGTCGTCCTCTTCTTCCTCCGATTGCCCGCCGCCCACGGGGGTATTCAGTGGCAAGGCCCCACCGATTGGAACGGCAAGCGTCAGTGACGGGCCGATCCACGAGGAGAATAGGCCGCTCTGAATCGACACTTGCGGGGAGGATCCGAGAGCAACAATCGTTACACGCGACGCCATGCTTCCGCTTGCCCACAGGCAGAGAAGCACGACCAGGATGATCAGAGTTGACTTGGTCATGACGTTGTCCTTCCGTTGTCGCCTCTGCATAAACTTTACACCATTTCACAGCCGCGCGTCAATCCTCTGCGACTGCAACCCGTTGCCGTACTAGCGGATAGCGCCTCGGCCACGCCGTCGCCCTCGAACCGGAATCAGCGCGTTCCGCTCAACACAAAACCGGACCAGTAGACTGGATGCGCAAAAGGCCGTTCCCCATCTCCATTGACGTAGTTGCGCATCCACATTTGGGCTTCGCGAAGCGCAGCGGCCTTGGACATACCCTCTCTCTGGGGAACGTTCCCGGCGCGCGGTCCGCCGCGCGAGAGATTCTCGTAGAACCGCCGCATCAACATCGCTGTCGATTCATCCTCCACGCGCCACAAACTGGTTACGAGGCTGCGAGCGCCGGCCTGCAGGAACGCGTTCGCGAAACCGACGAACCCCTCTCCCGCGTGTTCCTTGCCCAGCGCGGTTTGACAACCACTCAGTGTGACGAGATCGGCGCTGAGATTCCATTCACGCACGATCTCATCGGCGGTCACCTGGCCGTCGAAAAGGCGCTTCCCGGCGGCCACAGCCGCCAACGGATCGGTCAAGGCGACCTTGGAGAGAATGAGCGCGGACCGATCCGGCCGCATGTCGTCCACGCGAGCATGTGCGGCGAAGTGAATCAGATTGTAGTGGCGCAAGGAGTCCGACTCCGCGAGATCAAAGAGACGTTGCTCCGACGCCGATGCACCTGTGAGCGTCGTGGGCCGCGCCAATACCGACGCCACCTTCTCGATCTCCTCCTCCGTCCAGGGGAGCCGAGCATTCTCGTCGCCAACAACGGGACTGCCGACCAATAAGCTCCGGGTCTCGCCCTTCGTCGCCCCGATTTCCTTCTCGCTGAGCCAAGCGTAAAGCGTGGCCGAGGGAACGTAAGAGATGACGAACTTTTCGTCGAGGTACTCTCCGTCGACATCCGGCAGGGACGATATCGGAACGCCGAGCAAGGGACCCGCCGGGACGACGATCAAGTCGCCGATCCCGCCGAGCGCGGGTTTCAGAGGAGCGAACCAGTAGTCGGCGATCTCCTTCGCTCGTCGCGCGAGCTTGCGATCGAAGGGCACGCGCGCCGGCCAGCCGGCGGCCGTTCTCAACGCCTTGCGGTAGTCTTCGACGTTGACGACGGGTGTGAAACCGGCAGCGGTCCGTTTCGGGCTGCCGAGCTTGACCCAAGTCACCGGCCCGGTCTGGCGCACGACATAACCCCACGCGACGTCCTTTCCCGGCGCGATCTCGACGTAGAGCCACCCGGCGAGCGCCGTGGACTTGGAGAGCACGCGCTGGACGCGCTCGAGCGCGAACCCGCGTCCGGTCGAGACCGGGTATTTCTTCGCCATCTCGACCTGGAACCCCTTCCACGCCGCTTCGGCCGCGAGCAATTGCGTGAAGGTTTCCTCCTTCGCCGTGACCGTCGCGCGCGTCGAATCGTCGCGTTCCATCGCCTGTAAGGCCGCCAGTCGATCCTGCGACGCTCCCAGATTTTTCTTCAAAGAGTCCTCGCGCGCCGCTTCATTGCGCGCAAGGACCTGTTTTCCCGAGGCGAAAAGTAAGTCCGCCAGAGCGCGCCCCAGCGCGCCCTCGACGGCGCGCCACGCTTCCTCTCGCTTGCCGGTCTCCAGCCGTGCGGCGGCCAGCATCCAGTAAGGGGACTCCTGAAAAGTCGAGCGGACCATACCGGTGCCGGCTCTTTTTCTCGCGATTTCGTAGATTTCAGCCGCATCGGTCAGGAGCGACTCCGCCCGCACGAATGCACCCTGAGCGGTCCAAACGACCGCGAAATCAGCAAGAGCCAGGGCGACGTACGGGTGCTCTTTGCCGAGAATCGCTCGGTACACAGAGAGAGCCCTGCGGAACTCGATCTCCGCCTCTGTGTACCTCCCTTGGAGGACGAGATCGCGCCCGAGGTCGTGGTGGCATTCGGCGATACCGCGATTTTCCTCTCCCAAGGCGCGCGTGGTGAGATCCATTTCTTCCCGCAGCAATGCTTCCGCTTCCTGGATCTTGCCCATGCGCATCCGGCAGAGAGCTACGTTGTGCATGTTGAGCAAGAGCCCAGGGTGGTGTTCGCCGTCGGTATTCTTTTTCAGTTCCAGCGCCTGGTTGAAAAGCCTCTCCGCCTCGGCGAAATCCGCCCGCTCGTAGAGCAGCATGGCGAGGTTGTTCAAGGTTCTCGCCATCTCGTGATCGTTGCGGGGGGACTGCCGCTCGAGTATCTGCAAGACCTCTCGAAACACGGGCTCCGCTTCTCCGAATTCGCCGAGATCCGTGCGCACGGCGGCCAGAGCGTCGAGGCTGCGCACGATCTTGGGATGGTCCTTTGGGAGCAGCTTGCGATAGAGAGAAAGCGCTTGCAGGTGAAGAAACTCGGCACGGGCATAGTCTCCCATATCATGATACAAGATCGCCAGGTTGTAGATCGAACCGGCGGTCTGCAAGTCATCGTCACCGAATAGGGCCCGTCGAATGGCCAGCGCTTGTCTCTGCCGCCACTCGGCGCCGGCATAGTCTCCGGTCTCCCGTAGCAACTCACCCAAGTCGGCCTGAGTTTCCGCAACGGCTGCACTCCTCTCCCCGTAAAGATTCCGCACTATAACGAGCCGCTTTAACCAGAGAGGGAAAACGTTCCCATACTCTCCCTGGTCATAGAGCAGCATACCGAGGTACTTCAGGTTGTACGCGACGGCGGGATGATCCGGAATCCACAGTGCTCTATATATCTCGAGCGCCCGCCGGTAACCGTCGGCTGCCTCTCCCGTCCGACCTTCGAGGCCCCGATAATAAGCCAGGGACGTGAAACTCTTGGCCGTCTCCAGATTCCATTCGCCGAGGAGCCGCATGCGGACGTCCAGCTGACGCTGAACGAGATCGCCAGCCTTGCCGTACTCCTTCGCCTTCCACGCCGCGTTCGCGCTTGCGGTCAAGAGATCGGCCTCCACCAGCTCTCTCTGCGCCGCGGCGGGAAGTGCCGCCGCCATCTGGAAGACCGGCATGAGCATTTGCACGTCCATGATTTCCCAAAGCGCAGCGGACGAATCTGCGCGCAGCACGACGCCGAGTTGCCGCGCGACCTCGAGGGCCTCGGCGAACTTCGCTTGCTGGCGCAGTTCTTTCATGAGAAGCGAAAGTGAATCCGCGCGGGAGGACTTCGCGCCCGTCGCGCCGAGGACACGAGGCACATGAACGTGGCCGAACCCCAGCGCGAGGAGTGTGGCGAGAACCCAGAGCGAGGGGAAGAACCGGCGGGGCTTTTTCATCGGCTCGGCTCCGACTGCACGTCCCGACGAAGGTATCGGCGCGCCCTTTCGCCGAGCGCATCCGGCTCCTGGGCGAGGACGTCGGCGAGGGAGTCCGCGCGAGCGCGGTCTCCCGATCGATGCAAGGACACGAAGTAGGTCCAGAGGACTCCGGCGCCCCAGGGCTCCGGCAGTGTCTCAGTGACGAGCGGCTGCAGAACGGCGATCGCCTCGTCATACCGGCCGTCCCACGCGAGGGCGCTTCCGAGATAGACGTCCCTGAAGGTTGTGTGCGCAGGGGGGACTTGTGCTTTTTCGAGGAGCGCGATCGCTTTGACGAAATCGTGCTTGCTGTACGCGGCCATGCCGGCTACGAACTCGCCACTGGGCGGGGCCTCCTCGGCTCGGAAGCGCAGATCGGCCGAAATATCCGGCAACAGGTCGAGCTGCGGACCTTCGGCCGGGCCGCGGAAAAGCATCACGGCGGTGATGACCGCGAGAGCGGCTGCCGCCACGCCCACGGAAACCCGAACCGCGCGGCGCCGGAGGATCGCCCGAATCCCCGCGCCGAAACCGGCAGGGGCCCCGACATCGCGTGTCCGCATGTCGCTGAGGTTGGGCTCGGGCCTCAGACGCCGGGTCACCTCTTCGATTTCCGAACGACTTCGTTCCCAATCGGACACTCTGGCCCGCACGAGACTCTCGCATGCCGGGCACACCTCCATGTGGGCCAGAGCTTTGAGCTTCTCCTCCGGCGACATCAGACCGTTCAGGAGATCCAGGCAGCGGTCCTCGTCAAGGTGGTACTCGGCCCCCTGGCCGCCGCCGCTTTCGAATCGTGGGCTCATATCGATATTCCTTCGCCGCCTTCTTGCCGGGACTGCGCATCTTTCCGGGGCCGCGGAATCACCGTATGGTGCGGCTCACGCGCAGACACGAGTCACACCGGCCAATCCATTCGAAGAAGAACGGCCTTCCAGAGCGCGGTGAACGTGCCGGGGGGCATGTCCTCGGGTTTCAGTCCTTTGCTCGCCATGCACTCTTTCACCTTGCTCCGGCTCCTCTGCATGAGGACGTCCACATGTCCCGGTTCGAGCCTGACATCGGGATGGCTGGCGATCTGCTTGCTCGACATTTCGCAAAACACTCTCAGGAACCACACGCGTTGCGCGCGCTCGTTCAATAGCGCCACGCACCGCTGCAGCTCCCTGACGAATTCCTGGCGCTCGAGCGCGACGTCCGGGCGGTGTTCCTCGCTCATGTGCAGGTCGCCATCCGACGCTTCCACAGGCTGTTCTGATCTATTCTCGCCGTTGGTGTGCACCTCGCGGCTGCCCTTCCTCAACACATTGATGAGGCCGTTGCGGGCAACCCGCGACAGGAACCCCTGAATCTCGGACTCCTGCCGGCCGTCGAGATCCCACTCTCTTAATTCAACTTTGCGCAGCAAATCAAACGTCTTTTGTGATGCGAGGTCCTCGATGTCTTCCGCCGTCACCGAGCCATAGCGGGCCGCGTGATACCGCAAGTAACGTGACATCGCCGCCTTGACCAGAACCCAGGCTTCTCCGATGAGCGCGTCACGCCGCGATCCCGCGCGGGGCGATTGCAGTTCCGCGCAAACCTCCCGCAAACGCGAAGGCCAGCGTGGGATTTCGTGATTCGATAGGTTGCGGTCCTGCGAGGGAATCGTGGTCATTGCCGGTAAAAAAGCCGTCGCGAATCCCGCGCAGCGGTATTCGACGGCCCCCGATCATTCTGTCACACCGGACCCGGACGCGCAAGACGGATGCTCCAGATCACACGTTAGATATCGCCGGGACGATTGTATTGGTGAAGCGAGAGGAGGGTATTTCCCTCCGGCTTCCGAAAGGGGGTGAATCGAAATGACGCTGGAACAAGAAACTGGAGCGGAGCAGGAACGCATTCAGTGCGTCTGCCAGTCCATGTGCTTGTGCTCGTGTGGCCCCTGGGTCGGCGTCGCCGTGACCGCGGCGGCCGTGGGGGCTATCATCGGGGGAGGGTCGTCCGCATACAATGCGGTCGTCAGTAACCCGGTTCTTCCGGCCGAGTGATCGTAGCTTGGTGTTTCTTGTCTCGAGGATCCAAGATCTTGGCTGAAAACTGCGGGTGGGGGATTCGCTCCCCCACCCGCAGGGACCAGACCAGAGCGCAGCGCAGGGGGTAACGAACCGTGGAAAAATCGCCATTCATCCATAAGTTCAAAACCGAAAACGGCCGCTACGTCTACGACGTCAATTCCAATCGGATTCTGAAAGTGGACGGGATCGAATTCGACCTGATCGATGACTATCAGCGGCT
This sequence comes from Candidatus Krumholzibacteriia bacterium, assembly GCA_041742575.1. GTDB lineage: Bacteria > Krumholzibacteriota > Krumholzibacteriia > WVZY01 > JAKEHA01 > JBGSIK01. Next base: position 3,300 of record JBGSIK010000064.1, on the reverse strand, counting down.
GCCAAAGGATGATTTGCACTCCAAATGGGGTGGTGTGTACGACGGGGAAAAGATCGACCAGACGCTCGCCGGTTTCAACGAATGGAGCACCAAAGGGTATCTCTCCACGGGTCGTCCTCAGAGTTTTCTTCCGCTCGATAATGAAGATTTGAACGATCAGCTCACGTCGAAGATGCAGCAAATCCTGCTGAACGTCACCGAGGTCTGCAATCTTCGTTGTCGCTATTGCATCTACTCCGGCGCATGTCACTACGAGAGGCGACACTCGCGGAAAACGATGACGGCCGACACGGCCAGGAAGGCCATACGCCACTTCTGGGAACACTCGCGGGGGCTGGAGAAGGTGCACGTGTCCTTTTACGGCGGTGAGCCGCTGGCCGCGTTCGATCTGCTGCGGGACACGATCGCCTACGCGCGAGGACTCGGCGAGTGGCCCACGACGTACCTGCACGTCGACACCAACGGAACGCTGCTCACCGATGCCAAGATCCGGTACTTCATCGACAACAAATTCTACCTGCAGGTGAGCCTCGACGGCCCCAAAGAGATACACGACCGGTTCCGCGTCTTTCGTAACGGCAGGGGGACGTTCGACCGCGTCATGCATAATCTCGAGAAGATCCGGAGGATGGATCCGGAGTACTACGGTCTCTACGTGTCTTTCGCCGCTACGCTCGTCCCGCCCTACGATCTGGAGCGATTGAACGACTTCTTCAGCTCACCACCGTTCCGGAACAACCAGGTGAACGTCACCCCGCTGGGCCAGTACGACACCGAATTTTTTGACAGGTACGCGCGGGGGATCGAGTCGAAACTCGAAGCGACCTACCGCAGCCTGCGCGAACGCTACGTTGCCAAGAGGGCGGCGAACGATACCCCCACCAACTTCGAGCGCACGATCTTCGAACAAGACATGACGAAATTCTGCAGCAGGGGATTCTCGGCTATGAACGGTAGTGTGCACCCCAACGGAATCTGCCTGCCCGGCGCTCGCAGGGTTTTCGTGACCGTGGACGGGAAGTACTATCCGTGCGAACGCGTCGTGGGCGACGAGTTTCGTCTCGGCGATGTGGAGAAAGGAATCGAGGCCGAGCGGGTGAAACGCCTGGTGGAGAACTACATGGGTCTGTCTACCCCCGATTGTTTCAACTGCTGGGCGGTGCGGTTATGCAGGATGTGTTTTTCGATGGCGCGCAAGGGAGGGCGCCTGGATCGAGAAAGGAAATCCCTGCAGTGCGACGCCACGCGGGGAAACATGGATCAGGTGATGGTCACGTACATGCGGATCATGGAGCAGAACGCGAAGGGCTTCGACTTTGTCAAGGACATGGTGTTCGAATAACGGCGGTCGGACGGAGGACGATTTATGGGTTTCTTGAAGGCTGTCGCCGAACCGTTCCGGGCGCGAAAGCAGGAGCAATCGCGCCTGTCGACGCGGGAGATGATGAATCTCGTGCGGCGGTTCCTGCCGTACCTCCGTCCGTGGCGCGGCTACGGTATCGTCGCGGTGGTGTTGCTGATGGTGACGGTCCTTTTCCAGCTGCCGATGCCGCTCATCACTCGCTACGTCATCGATCACATCTTCCCGGACCGCAACATCCGACTGCTCAACTGGGTGGTGATCGGGTTCGGCGTGCTGATGGTCTTCCGTGTCGTCTCGGCGCTGCTGTCGAACTACTGCCTGACCGTGTTCCGGCAGAACGTTCTCATTGACGTTCAGACCAGTCTTTTCGAGCACGTCGAGCACCTGAGCCTCGCCTTCCACAAGAACATGAAGGTCGGCTATCTGATGGCGCGCATCGGGAGCGACCCGCAGAACCTGCGCGGGCTGATGGCCGAGACTTTCTTCAACCTCATGCGTAACGCGATAACGTTCCTGGCGGGGATGGCGATTCTGTTTTACCTGCACTGGCGACTTGCGCTCCTGGCCCTCTGCGTGTTGCCCGTTTTTGTCCTCGCCGTCCACTTTTTCTCCGGAAAGGTGCGGCGCAAATCGGGGGACGTGCAGGAAAACATCGGCAAGGTATTCGACGTCATGGGGGAAAGCCTTTACGGCATTCATGCCATAAAGTCTTTGGGCGCGGAACGCACCCTCGCTGAGAAATTGCACGACCGGTACGAATCTTCCTTCCAGAGCAACATGGAATTCGCGATGGTCAACGGGGTCTACAGCTCGCTCACGGGCCTCATAGCGGGACTCGGACCGCTGGTCATACTTGCCTACGGCGGGCGAGAGGTGATGGCTGGTAACCTCAGCCTGGGCAGCTTCGTCGCCTTCAACGGCTACGTCGCCTACCTGTATGGCCCGGTCCAGAGCCTCATGGGGCTCAATGCGGACGTGCAGACCGCGTTCGCGTCCCTGGGGAGGATCTTCGAGATCTTCGCCATGCCGACCGAGGACGATGGACTGGGCGGTGCCGCGACCCCGTTGCCTCCGCTCAGGGGCTCCATCCGGTGCGAAGGAGTCACGTTTTCGTACAATGGCGGCAAGAGCGCCCTCGATCAGGTTTCATTCCACGTCGCGCCCGGGGAGAAGGTGGCACTGGTGGGACGTTCAGGGGCGGGCAAGAGCACCATCGCCAACCTCATCATGAAGTTCTACAGCCCGAACGCGGGCAGCGTGTTCATCGACGACGTGGACATCAAGAGCGTACGCGCCGGAGACGTGCGCCGGGATATGGGCATCGTGCTCCAGGATCCGTTTCTGTTCGCCGGCAGCGTGCGGGAGAACCTCATGCTCGCAAAGCCCGATGCCACCCAGAATGAGATCGAGACCGCTGCACGGGCCGCCTACGCGCACGACTTCATCGAAAAGCTGCCCAAGGGTTACGACACCGAGATAGGCGAGCGGGGGGTCCAGCTCTCCGGCGGCGAGCGGAAGCGGATCGCGATCGCGCGGGCGATGCTCAAGGACCCGCGCATACTCATTCTCGACGAAGCCACCTCGGAGGTGGATACGGAATCGGAACGGCTCATCCAGAAGGCGCTCGGGAAGCTGCGCGACGGGAAAACGACCCTGGTCATCGCGCACCGGCTCTCGACGATCCGTGACGCCGACAAGATCCTCCTCCTGGACGAGGGGAGGATACAAGACCAGGGAAATCACCAGGATCTCTACCAGCGTTCGACGCTTTACCGCACACTCTACGACGAGAAGGACTCGAAATCCCGGCTGGCGGAGCGGGTGGCGCCGATTGGGGGCCCCCAGACGCGCACTGTGTTTTAGCGCGTCTGACGCAAGCAGCCCGCCGCGCGCAGTGTCGAGCACGGCGGGGGTGATCGGCGACAGGACCCGCGACG
>JBGSIK010000063.1:0-3094 GCA_041742575.1 Candidatus Krumholzibacteriia bacterium | reverse complement strand
CGCTGCGCCCGCTGGCGGTCTGATACAGCGGTCGAGCGGCTGTGGCGGAATCCCCGTGGAGAGGAGCGAGGGCGCTGGCGACCTCGGTGCGCGCTCTGCCGCGAAGCATTTCGGCGGCGACACTTTCCGAGTCGGGCTCCGCCTCGTGGTGGTCCTGGTGTATGCTCCGGCCCGACGGCGTGTAGTATTTCGCCGTGGTGAGCTTTATCGCTTCCGTCTCGCTCAAACTGAACACCGTCTGCACCGTGCCCTTGCCGAACGACGTTTGTCCGACCACGAACGCGGCGTCCCAGTCCTGCATGGCGCCGGCGAATATCTCCGACGCGCTGGCGCTCCCTTCGTTGATCATCACCACGATCGGATAGCCGTTGTGGACCTTGCGGTTGGTCGAGTAGTACTCGCGGGTGCTGCTCCGCAGACGGCCCTTGGTGTAGACGATCAACTTCTTGTCTTCGAGGAACAGCTCCGACACCTCGGTTGCCGTTTGCAGCAGTCCCCCAGGGTTCGTGCGGAAATCGAGGACCAATCCGGACATGCCTTGGGTCTCCAGGTCGCTCAGCGCCGCCTCCAGTTCCTGGGCCGTGTGCTTGGAGAAGTTGGACACCTTGATATAACCGTAGTCTCCGAACTTGCCGTAAAACGGCACGCTCTTGACGTTGATGACCTCTCGGGTCAGCACGTACTCGATCGCGTCTTGAGCTCCCGGCCGGCGCACCTTGAAGCGGACCTTCGTGCCCGCATCGCCGCGCAGGTAGCCCACCGCCTTGTCCACCCGCCAGCCCTCGGTGCTCATGCCCTCGATCTCGACGATCTGGTCGCCACCCCTCAGGCCCGCGCGTTCGCCCGGCGTATCGTCGATCGGCGATATGACCGTCGGGTAATTGTCACGGAAGGTGATGTAGATGCCCAACCCGCCGAATTCCCCACGCGTGTTCATCATCAGGTCTTCGTAGTCGATGCCTGCCAGAAACTGGCTGTGGGGATCTAGACGTCCCAGCATTTCCTGGACGGCTTCCCGCACCATCTCATCGATATTCACGTCGTCTACGTAGTACTTGTCTATCTTCTCGACGACCTTCGCGAAAATATCGAGATCGTGGAGTATGTCTTCCTGTTGATCCTCCGTTCGGCTGTCGGCGAACGCGCCCAGCGTGAACAGTGACAGGATGACGGCGAGGGTGACGAGGATCGACTTGCGAGTCGAGAGCAACTTCACGGACGGGCCTCCTTGGGCTGGCAGAGAATCGTCAACGGTAGTTTTCATCAGAGTCAAGCATAATGCATTCCGCCCGCCTGGTACCCTCGGCCACAATCCGGGATGGACCTCGCGGTGTGGAAGCGAATGCCGTGTACTCAGTTCCGTTGCTCCCTTGAGCCCCTGGAATATAATACGCCCCGCCCGAGCGGGCAACCGGCATCCGTGCGTTCCCGTGCGTTTCGGCGGGGCAATCGTCTGTGTTTGGAGCAGGTTGAGCGACTTCCCCCCGCATGACCGGTCGCCGGAGGAGGGGTGGAAATGTAGCTTCCTGCGCAGCCTGGTACTGTGCTATTGAATAACGATCGAGGCGGCCTCGTCGCGTCAGTACCACCGGCGGCCCCGCCCGGTTGAAACCATGTGGACGGATTCGAGCAAGTTCATCGTCCTGGAAGGCCTGGATGGCGCCGGCACGACCACCCAGGCGGCCTTGCTGCACGAGCACCTCGAAAAACTCAAGACCAAGAGTCTTCTCACGCGCGAACCGACCGACAGCCCCATCGGCAGGCTCATCCGCGACGTACTGGCGGGCCGCAAGATGCGCCAACAACTGAGCGAGCGGGAGCTCGCCCTGCTGTTCGCCGCCGACCGCCTGGAGCATTCCCGATCGATCGAAAGCCGCAGAGCCACCGGCCTGCACGTGATCAGCGACCGCTACCTGTACTCGTCGCTCGCATACCAGACCCTCGACCCATCCATCTCGGCCGACTGGGTGATCGAGATCAACGGCGGTTTCGCCGTCCCCGACCTCACGATTTATCTCTCGGTGCCGGTCGATGAATGCCTGCGCCGCATCTCTCTGCGGAAGGAGAATCCCACCATCTACGAGAACAGGGATTTCCTTCAGACCATCTCGGACAACTACATCCGTCTGGCTTCTTATTATAAGGCGCACGCCGGCCCGCTGGCCATGATCGACGGATCGAAGCCGGTGGAGGACGTACACCGCGCCGTCCTGAGCGCTCTGGACGCGAAGTTCAAGGGACGCAACACCCGTTGATGGAAAACTAACCCGTAGCTCGCCCGGCCAACCTACGGCAGGAAGTTCGAAGTGGCGTTCTGCGGCTTTGTGGTGTGACTGCCGGCGTCCGCCCCGCCAGGACTCTCGGTGCCGCCGGCCGTCTCCGCACCGCGGTCGTCGGCCCGCGACACCCGGTACACGTGGACTATCCGTTGAATCACCGTGTACACCGAGGTGATGGCCAGAATGGTGAGAATGACCACCAGCGCCTGGTATCCCAACAGCAATCCGAGCGCGAGCAGGGCGAGGCGCTCGGAGCGTTCCATGATGCCGACCGCGCACGCATACCCCAACCCCTCCGCCCGCGCGCGCGCGTAACTGGTGAGAATCGACGCCGCCAGCGCCACCATCACCACACAGAACACGTAAGCGCTTGCCCCACCCGGTCTCTTGACGGCGTAATACAGAATCCCGCCGAAATAGGCGAACTCTCCCACGCGATCGAGGGTGGAGTCCAGGAACCCGCCGAAGCGACTCGCCACGCCTCGCCGCCGGGCGATGTCCCCGTCGAGGACGTCGCAGAAACCGGACAAGAGCAAGAACACGGCGCCGAGCGCCAGCTTCCCTTCCGCCACCACCATGGCGCCGTAAAGCGCGAGCACCAGGCCGAACAGCGTCACCAGCATCGGTGGCACGCCCCACGCGCTCAGGGTCGAAACCGCCGGCGACAGTATCTTGCGCAGGATGGACTTGAACTGGTGTTTCGTCATGCGAGTGACCAACCTATCATTCCACTCCATCGCCGTCAAGGGGCCCGCGGCGCGACTGCCGGTCCCGCGACCGCCGGAGGCCCGGCCTTCACCACCAGCACGATCTCG
>JBGSIK010000062.1:0-5666 GCA_041742575.1 Candidatus Krumholzibacteriia bacterium | reverse complement strand
CTACACCGGCCGCACGCTGGACTTTGAATCAGCCCTGATGTACTATCGTGCGCGCTACTACGACGTCCTGCTGTCGTGCTTCGCCGCCCGCGACCCGCTGGGCTACGCGGCGGGGGATGTGAATCTGTATCGGTATGTGGGCAACGGGCCGGTCAGCGCTTCTGACCCATTGGGACTATATGACCCACATGTGGGCGGAGTCATGCAAGCTCTGGAACGGATTCGCCAGATGCAGGCCGCGTTCCAGTCCAAGCCAAAGACCATTCCGATTCTCGTTTGGAACCTCCACGAGTCGCAGGTTACCGACGCGGAGATACGAAACGAATTCAATGCTGCTGCGGAGATTTGGAGCCAATGTGGTATCAAGCTCTCGCTCGGCGGTATCGACAACTGGACTCAGGCGGACACAATAGACTTTCTCCGGCAGGACTCCTATCCACACTTCCCCGTCTATGATGATCCTTACTGGTCGCCGGCCGAGAAGGAACTGGGCTTAGATAGGATGCAGACACTAGGCTTCACCAGCGTTGTGGAGGTGTTCTATGTAAGGGCCATTTCCCCGCGCCTTCGCGCGCAGGGGGTGTCTTACATGGGATCGACAACAGTGGTAATCAGTGGCACTACTCGGGTTGAGCGAACGTTGGCTCACGAGATTGGGCACATCCTTGGGCTGGACGATAGATGGCGAGGGGCGCTGTTCAATCTCATGAATCCATCAGCGACGGGCGGGAGGCACCTGGATTTTTGCACGCAGTGCGTTACGGCGCGCAAAACGCCACTCGGCTACTAGCAGGTCTTCACCGCCGCATCTCCCTCGGAAAACGGGTCATGCCAAGCGATCGCCCAACGCGGATCATATGCCTACGCCGAAGAGCGCGCGTCTACGCCCTGTGCCTGCTTGGCGCATTGTGTGCCGTATGGGTGGCGTTCCACGCGAGATCGGCGCGCAATCAACGTCTCGTGGTCGAAGATATTCAGAGCCTCGGTGGCTCCGTGATGTACGACTACGAAGCGCGGCACGATCAAATCGGCAAGCAACGCGGACAACCCGGCAAGGCCACATCACCTCGCGCCCCCGCTTGGTTGCGCGCGATTACCGGAGACGACTGGTTCCAATCGGTCTTCCTGGTCGAGTTACGAGGGAGTCATATCACGGATGCGAACCTGCCGCGACTGACTCTTCTGCACGATATCGAGTTTCTCCGGATACGAGATACGTCCGTCAGTGATCTGTCCTTTGTGAGGCAACTACCACGGCTTGCCGGCCTGGATGCCGCAGGATCCCCGATCACCGATGATGGGGTTCGGGAGGTCCGACACTTAGGGGATCTTGTTTTCCTAAACCTCTCTGATACATGCGTCACGGACAGGTGTTTGCACGATCTTGCCCGAGTCAGAAGCCTCGATGTGGTTAAGCTGAATCGAACTGCGGTGAGCGATGTAGGTGTAGATCATTTCCGGTCGACGTGTAGGCCAGAACTCTACGTCGAGTGGGACCGCGGGTGGCCCCGATAGCTCCGCGGGTGGCCCCTCCCTGAAAGAGCATCTGCTGTCAAGGCCGCCAAGGTCGTGCGGGAGGGCGTGGAGGAAACGCTCAGCTACATGGCCTTCCCGGCGGAGCACTGGCGACAGATCCGCACGAACAACCCGTTGGAGCGAATCATGCGCGAGATCCGGCGTCGGACGCGGGTCGTGGGCGCGTTCCCCGACGGACGTTCGGCGTTGATGCTGGTTGCGGCCCGGCTGCGACACATCGCCGGCACGCGCTGGGGCACGAAACATTACCTGGACATGGAACGGCTTAGAGAACAGGAGAAAGCCGAGCCGATCGCGGCGAGCGAGGAAGTTACGTAGACTGTGACGTTGCTCCCCTAGGGGAGCAGGAGAGAGGAAGGCTACCAACTCCAAGGTCTACCCTGAAATCCAATGGGCGCAACTTGACAGACACTACCGAAGTCAGTTGAGCGGGTTGAATCCGAGGCGCGAGAGGATGGAGCGGGGCCGCCATTGGATCCGTTGGGCGGTCGCCCGAAAGGGTTGTCCGGGGGAGTGAATCGGACGGAGGCCGGCCAGAGCGGCGTTGGTCAACGAGGCGAAGACCTCGGCCAGACCGGGCCGCTTGGTATAGTGATCTCACCTTGGCCAAGTGTTCCGACGGTATTCCACACGAAGCCGACATTACCTGCTATGAACACGCACTCTCGCCGCAACAAAACAACCGGGAGTGGCCGACCATTCAGGCGCGGCAGGAAGCTCGAGTATTGGCTCGGCGGAAGGAGCCTTCTTGATGACCGCGCCGACTGGCACAACCAAGCCGAGCGGCTTGTGGCCCTGCCTGATGAGAAGCTCGCCAAGTTCGACATCGCCACGTTGAGCCTGTTCTGTGCGCGCGGCCTTCCTGGCGCAGAAGGCACCGACTTCAAGGCGTGCCGAGAGACGCTCGGTACTTGGGCCAGTTGCGTGCGGGTGGAGACAGAGCGCTGGTGGCATACGTTCGTGCGCCGTCCAGAGGATTACCACCACTCGCCGGGCCAGTACCGGATGATGATGCTAGTCACGGTCCTGCAGCAGGACTTGGGCGTAAGCTACAACATCCCTTTCACCGCGGGCGACTATGATGGGCGCGACTCGCGGAACCTCCAGCTTCACGGCCTCCTTTCGAGGCATGGGGGGACATGCGTCACTATGCCGATTCTGTACCTTGCCATCGGTCGCCGACTGGGGTATCCATTGTACCTCGTTCGCGCGTGGGGTCACCTTTTCGCCCGCTGGGAAGAGCTGGGGGGCGAGAGATTTAACGTCGAATGTACCTCGCGCGGCTTCGCCTCGTATTCGGACGACTACTACCGGACTTGGCCACAAGCCGTGACGGAAGAGCAGGTACGTAAGGCGGGGCTTTTCAGGAACCTCGGCGCGCGCGAGGAACTCGCGGAGTTGTTCACCGCGCGCGGCCACTGCCTGTTCGACAACCTGCGTTTCTCCGAGGCACGCGAATCATACGATGTTGCATTCTAGATCGCGCCCAATAACGCGGTCATCAGATCGCACCGGTTGTTGACGGGGCTGTTGGCACGAGCGGTCGCGGCATTGGAGCCTTCAAGAACAAGCGCAGACGCGAGCAGCGGCTCAAGGGGATGCGCCTTGCTGCATCGCCTTCGTCTGCCCGAGCCGCGAGAACCGCACGAATGGGATACCTGGGCCTTGGTGCAACATGAGTTGGCACGATTGATGCGCATCTGGGGTATGGAATACAATTTGCCCCAACCGTTGTCAGGCGTAAGCGTGGCATGGGCGATACCGTAGGGTGAGACTCGGCGAGACACACGATAAGGACTCGAAAGGAGAACCCCCCATGCTTCATCCGACCCTCGGACGGTTCGTCAATCGTGACCCGATCGGCTATAACCAGCGCCCCAACCTCTACGCCTACACGATGTGTGGGCCAATCGGAAGTGTGGACCCAAGCGGCTGCGTGACGTTCAAGAATGGGCAGCCCGTGTTCGATAACGCCAATAGAGATCCCTCTCATCGCATCGGCAATACCTTCGACGCCGACTACTCATTCAGTCTTGGACCGGCCGACTTGCCGATCTTGCTGCAAGAGGTCCGTGCGGAGGGCGTCCTCGAGGTGGTCCATGACTTCGGCAGCGTGACCGTGGGATTCACGGTCCAATACATCGAGGCTTGGGCAAGGGATAACAGGTCCACGAGAGTCCATACTATCCCGGATAACCACACTATCAGGCCCACCGATCTTGCCGTATACGTTGCACGTTTGGTAGAGGGAAGGCAGTTCGCCAAGATGGGAACTGCTGATAGCCTTTTCCTCTCCAAGGGACGAGCGTCATCCTGGCCCTTGTGTGAGGTCACATCCTGGAAGTACCGTGCGGAAGCCACCTTCGACATGCGCGATGCGACGCACGCGCAGGTCTGGTCCGTGCCGCCGGATTCGTCGAAGTTCATCGGTCGCGCGCTGCTAGACTTCACACCCACAACGAAGGGAACGCTACACGGCAACGCCGTTACTCAACCGCCCGGCCCCGGCTACCCTTTTAAGCCACCGTTGGTTCCGGCGGGTCCACAAATTCCGGTCGAAGGCTGGGTTTCGGGAGGGTTTCGCGCCGTGTCGAAAGAGACCTACGAGATTACCTGGACAAAGGGGCAAGCCAAACCGGAGGGCAACTTCACCGGAGTCGGATATGAGGTCCAGCCTCGCGCTGGGGCGCCCTGATCAACGATCGATGCTCCGACCACAAGATGCGCGCGTGCGGGCGGCCATAGGAAGCGTGGCGCGATTACGTACATGTCGGCAGCCAGTTTCTCAAACGGTCACGAAAAGCGAATTATGACGTGGGGGATCACTCCATGAAACGCGCTCTCCTCGTGCTGCTGATGCTGTTCGCCAACTCGGGGGCGATGGCGGATCAGGCCGCAGCCCCAATCGAGCACGACCGCCAAGTCATCTCCGGCGCCTTTCATCCACGTGGCAAGTATGCCGTCACCGGCGGTTGTGATGGCACGGCGATTCTCTGGAGTATCGCGACGGGAGAACCAAGTCGACAGTACCGGATCGTCTCGAACATACCCGACAACGCGGTGTGCGTCGCCTTCAATGCAAATGGCTCGCGCCTTCTGACGGGATCGGAGGACGGAACCGCCGTGCTGTGGGAAACGGATACCGGAAGGAAACTGCGAACCTTCGACGGGCACCATGAGACTTCCGGCAGGGTGCTGTCCGTCGCGTTTCGTCCCGACAGCCACCAGGTGCTTACTGGGGCTTCGGGGAAGGCGATCCTGTGGGACGAGCTGACCGGCAAGCCCCTCCACGTCTTCCGGGGAAACTCGGGTTCTGTCCGTGTGGCCTTCAGTCCGGACGGGCGCAAAGCGTTGACAGGCTCCTGGGATGGCCTTGTCATTCTGTGGGATGTTGACTCGCGGAAGCAACTGCGGATTCTGCGGCCTGGCGATCAACACGTCTCGTCCGTGGCGTTCCATCCTAACGGCCGCCAGGCGGCGGTCGCCGCTGAGTTCGCGGTCACGATTTGGGATACGACTACGGGAACCCGATCGCTGAAGATCGGCGGGTTCTCAGATGATGTCGAATCCGTGACATTCAGCCCGAACGGGGAGCATGTCCTTACCAGTGGTCTTAGGGACGGAGCATATCTTTGGGATTCCGTCTCCGCGAAGCGGATGCGCTCCTTTCGGGCCGACCGTACGGAGTTCTACTTCGCGGCCATCAGTGCCGATGGACGTTATGTCCTGACCGATCTCGGGGAGTCGTCGGCCGCGCTCTGGGATGCGGCCACGGGAGAACGAATCCGCGTCTTCGGGCGGGAGTCTGACAAATGACTCAATGGGTAATGTCCCGATCCAGAGAATAAAAAGGGATAGTCGCACATACTGCCGAGAATCGGGCGATTGGGCAGGTTCCGGTCATGCCTCGCACGGCACGAGTTTCGCGGCCGGCACTGGCTCCGCCAGTGACGAGTAAGGCGTTCGCACCATGCCTACACTCTGGTGTCGCGATCCATCGACATTTGCGTGAACATGTGTGAGTGTGTTTTCCGCGGAGAATCGCTACGATTCCGCGGCGCGATGGCCCGTCGGGCGGGCTGTCGAGACGGTTCTTTGGCAACTTGGGGCGCGTGAAGGGCAAACAACCG
>JBGSIK010000061.1:0-2122 GCA_041742575.1 Candidatus Krumholzibacteriia bacterium | reverse complement strand
GAGCGCCGCGACTTCCTTGAGCGCCTGGCTGCCGCTCAAATGGCCGCGCTGGTCGTTGTATTCCTTGAGGTTGTCCACGTCCATCATGACGAACGAGAAGGACTGTTTGAACCGGCGCGCGCGCTTGATTTCGCTTTCGAGGGACGAGATCAAGAACCGGTAGTTGTACACCGACGTCAGGCCGTCCGTGATCGCCTCCATCTCGAGCTTCTGGTAAAGCAGCATGTTTTCCACTGCGATCGCGGCGTGGTTCGAAAGCACGGTCATGAGGGTGATGTCCTCGGCGGTGTACATTCCCCCGTCATCCCGGTGAATCGCCAGCAGGAGCCCGAACATGGACCGTTTTGCCACCAAGGGAGCCGAGATGATCGTGCGATTTGCGTTTTCCTCAAGCAAACAGTGGTCCGTGAGCATCGGCACATCGAAGGCGAGCTCCTCACCCTTCCGGAACGGATGCCCCTGACCGCCCTCTTTCATCACCCAGACCCTTATGTTGGCGGTGTCCTCGATCGTTTCGATCTTCAATTCGGATACGCCGTGGTTATCCCTTGATTTTGTGTATCTTATGATGTCCTGTTCGCCCAACTCCAGCAAATGAACGCGCTCGGCGTCCAGGACCCTCAATGAACAGTCCAACAGCCGTTCGATAATGATCTTCTTGTTGTGCCCGGCGATGATCAGACTGTTGATCTCGGCGAGTGTGGAGAAGAGGAGATCCCGGTGTTCTTCGAATTTCTTCATCGTAAGGGACGACGCGGTTGATTTAGTCTCCCGCCTCGCGGGCGGGAATCGCCCCGTTGGGGGCAAAAGAGCCAGGGTGAACCGTGCAAGTCCTATGCCACTGATTCTCCTAACTCCAAGTCGCGTAGCCGATTAAGCGACAACTCCGGTTCAAGCGCATTAGCCGTTGCAATTGTTTGGGTTCGGAGGGCGGGGCCGAACGGACAAGGCGCGGAAAGTGGTGTATGACGCCCGCTTGCGGTCTATCGTTCCCCGTCTCGGCGGCGGAACTGTGAGAATTCGCGCACTGATTGGATGTTCTTGACACAGGAACGAAGGGCGAGCAACGCGCCCAGGACAAACAAGACCGGAAGCGCCAGCCGGGCGGCAAGCGGGAAGCTCGAAGCCTGCGCCTGCACGGCCTGGTATGCGCGCACAGCCGCCACGATCATCGCGACTGCAAGCACCGCTTCCACGATCGCCGTCGAGTACGCCGCGGCCACGTGTTGGCGCCGGCGATGAGCATCGTCCCGCAGGCGGGACGTAAATCGGGCCGGGAGCCGGCCCCGACGCGGATTCACCAGCATCGCGTCACTTCTTCTTCTCGCCCGGAATCTCCTCGAACTCCGCTTCCTCGATTTCGTACGGCGTCAAATTCCGATAGTCAGGCTCTTTCGCGCGTCCGTCTTCCGGTGTATCGCCCCGTTTTCTACTGCCGAGGAGGCCCGACATCGAACGGAGCACGCGGACCACGAGAATGGTCGCCAGTATCTTCAATATGAATCGGAGCACTGTTATCGGAACGATTGCAAAACCGGCCGGCAAGTGGAGGGTGATTCGATGGTGCGCCCGGCAGGGCTCGAACCTGCAGCCTTTGGCTCCGGAGGCCAACGCTCTATCCAATTGCGCTACGGGCGCACGTTTGGTGGTCGCCGCTTCCGTCCACCGCCGAGCAATTCACCAGCGAGCGCCATGCGTTTGTCGCTGCCCTCGTCTCCTCCCAGCATCCTCGCGATCTCCCGGCGCCGCTGTTCGCCCTCGACCGCGTGGACTTCCACGTACGTCCGCCCACGCGTGGTCTTCTTCGACACCACGAGATGACGCCGGGCTATGGCGGCGATTTGCGGCATGTGAGTGATACAGATTATTTGATATTTCGCGCTGAGTTCAAGGAGTTTCTCCGCGATCAAACCGCCGAGATCCGCGCCGACCCCGGCGTCGACTTCGTCGAAAACCAACGTCGTGCCGGAATCGACCTCCTGGATGGTTTTTTTCAGCGCCAGGGAGATCCGGGACACCTCGCCGCTCGATGCGATTTCATCCAGCGGGCCCTCGGTCTCTCCGGGGTTCGTGCGCACCATGAAGCGGATGACGTCTACCCCGTCGGCACGCGGCACGGCGG
>JBGSIK010000060.1:0-2808 GCA_041742575.1 Candidatus Krumholzibacteriia bacterium | reverse complement strand
CCGCCATGCTCCCGGTCACCGGTCCGCGCGCGGACCCTCAGACTCCGATTGCGCTCTCGGTCGACGCCAACGCGGTCTCGTACCTCGCCCGTGTGCCGATGCCGCCGGAGCAGGCGCTGGCCGGCATCATAGAGAACGTCCGCCTCGTGCAGGGTTTCGACGCAGAAGCGCTCGCGTTCGACCCGACCGTGCCGCCCGAGTTCAATACGCTCCGATCCATGCGCCCAGGATACGGGTACTACATTTACATGAACTCGCCCGACACGCTGGTTTACCCGACGCAGGCCGTCCTTCCGGAAGAAGCAGCGGCGCCGGAAATCGCCACCGACAACGTTTTCGGGGGCAAGGTGTCCGGCCTCCCAGGGCTCACCGCAACGCGAGAGTGGATCAACGTGTGGGCACGCGACGTCGAAATCGACGGTGAGCGTCTCCCGGCCGGAGAGATCGTCACGGCGACCGACGGTGACGGTGTTCTGTGCGGGGCCGCCCTGTCGCGCGAAGGCGCCTTCGGTCTCATGCCGGTCTATCGCGACGATCCCGGAACGGCGGCCGACGAAGGCGTCTCGCCCGGCGAAGAGCTCACGATCGCCGTCGGCCATCTTGGCTCGTTCGGAGGTGTACGATGGACGTCAAACGGTGATGTGTTGAGTTTCAACGAGGCGGCCTTCCTCGTCGCACCCACTTCGGAACAGGCGCCCGAGCAATACGCGCTCTACCAGAACTACCCCAATCCCTTCAATCCCACGACGAGCATCCGGTACGATATCGCGCGCCCGGGACACGTGGAGATCGTGATATTCACCGTAAGAGGAGAGCGTGTGCGCACACTGGTTGCGGCCGACCAGGGCGCGGGACGTTACACGGTATCGTGGGACGGCAAGAACGCCGACGGGCAGAGTGCCTCCAGCGGCGTTTACTTGTACCGACTGGTCTCCTCGGGATTCTCCAAGACCTGCAAGATGGTCCTGCTGAGATAGGCCGCGACTCTGACGCCGCCCCGCTTCAGGCCGCCTTCCGCTCCACCGCATCGAGCAGCGAAGGCAGCGCCTCCAGGAAGGAATCCAGCTTCTCGATGCCGAATGCCTGTCGGAAGGGCTCGGGGTCGCACACGTTGTCCTCGATCAGCATCTCCATCTGATCGACAGTGAGCGGGAAAGTGCTGAACCGCTGCATCGCGCGAATGAGGGGCCTCAAGAAGCCCGAGGACACCGGTATCGTGTTCATCCACACCTTGTAATGGGAGGCGATGCGTCCGACCAGATCGACGAAGCGAATACGGTCGGGCCCGCCCATCTCGTACACCCGGTCCTGCGCCTCCGGCATGTGGAGGCAGCGCGCCATGGGTCCGGTCACGTTCTCGAGGGAGACCGGCTGCAGCAGCGCCTTGCCGCCGTCGATGACGGGGACGACCGGCCGGCGCACGAGATCGACCAGTTGCTGCATGAACTCGCTGCCCGGGTGGAATATCACCGACGGCCGGAATATCGTCCAGCGCATGTTCGACCGCCGCACGATTTCTTCCGCCTCGAACTTGGTCACGTGGTACTGCGAACGCGCCTCAGGCCTCGCGCCCAGCGCGCTCATCTGTACGAACCGCTCGATCCCCATCCTGCGGGCGGCATCAACGATGTTGTACGTCGCTTCCGTGTGCATCGCCTGGTACGTCGTCCCATCGCGCGGGTATTCGCGGATGATCCCGACCAGGTTGACGACCGCCTCGCAGCCGTCCGCCGCGTGCAAGCACGCGTGCGTATCCATGATGTCCCCGCGCACGACCTCGTAGGGATCGGAGGGACTCGCCGCGTACGGGCTTCCCTTCCTTACCAGCAGACGAACCTGGTGCCCGTCTTCGTGTATCTTCTCCCTCAGCATCCGGCCCACATAGCCGGTGCCGCCGGTCAACAAAACTTTCATCGTGCTACATCCTGTTCCGTCATTTCCCCTCGTCCTGCCTCACGCCGCAGATCGGACATGTCTCCAGGTCTTCCGAGTAAAACACCCGGCAGTTGGCGCAGTGCAGGACGTCCTCGGACGCCCCCGCCAGCGCCTGATATGCTTCTTCTTTTTCCTCTATCGGCACGTAAAGTTCGATGGTGTCATCTTCGGTCTCCACCAGGATCGACGTCACCACCTGCTCCTGCAGAAAATACCGCTTCTCGTCGGCGGAAGTCCGACTGGTGAAGAACCCCAGCAGCTCCCACGCCGGTTCGTCCACGAGATGCTCGTGCGCGCCGCAGATCACGGTGTTGAATATGGTCTGCATACACTCGCCGCACACCATATCGTCGCAGATAGCACACTTGCCCACAAAATCGCCATCGAGATGCTCACACTTCTTGCCCATCGGTCTCACCTTGCGTTGGCGTTTTTACTCCAGAGGACGATACTTGCGAACCGAATACGCCGCGCCCAGTTGTCCGGCCAGCGCCTCGCACGGCTCGAGTTTCATCTTCGGCAGGGCGACGAACAGGCACTCGGTCGCGATCCCCGCCGCGATCGATCGCCGGACGAAATCCACCAGTGAATCAAATGTTCCGCCCCCCGCGCCTTTCCCCCGCGCCTTTTCATCCTGCGCGACCGTGCAGCCTCCCATGCGTACCGTCATCACGTCGACGAGCCCCGACAATTCCCGGAACACGTCTCGCTCCACACCGCCGGCGCCCCGCGTCAACAGCCGCACGGGCACTCCCTTCGGCTTGAGGCTTCCCGCGCAGGCCAGCACGTGCTCGAGATTTTCCAGCGGTTCGTCGAGGCCGCACAGCACCGCTTCTTCCGTCGGCCCGGACTCGGCCGCCTCGACCGCCAGCC
>JBGSIK010000059.1:0-3963 GCA_041742575.1 Candidatus Krumholzibacteriia bacterium | reverse complement strand
GCCGAAGCGCAGCAGCGGCCCCGGACAGGCGTCGAGTTCGGCCACGCACGCCCGGATGGTTTCCGTGCGCGCGTCCTGCACTTTCCCCAGATGCAGGGCGTGCCCTCCGTCCGGCCCGGCAACCTCGACGACGAAACCCATATCGACGAGCGCCTGCACCGCGTCGCGATTCGATTCCGGCGAGACGGCGGCGCACGGCCGCACCGCGCCTTCGACCACGATCGATCCGGGTTCCATAATCCGTTCCGCCCCGTTGGTGCGCAGGAACACAGTCGCCCCGCGGCACGCTTTGATCGAGGCGCGCTGATTCGGTCCTTCCCGTGCCAGGTCGACACGGTTCCCGGATTTGTCGGTCCACCACTCGGCGATGGCATCGAGAGTGGCGATCCACACGCTCGGGTTCCGGCGACGGGCCTCGGAGAGCAACCCCTGCAGGGCACCGGCGAAAAAATCGATGCGCTCGGGGTGCAACTGGAGCGTGAACAGCTCTCCGCGGCGGTATGTTTCTTCCAGGATCTTCCGCCACAACTCGCCGAGATGATCCGCGTCGTGGATGTACATTCGGTCGAACAGGATCTCGTCGTCGGGGAGCGACACCGGTATCTCCACGAATCCGCGCCGGCGTTGCGGAAGCACTATGGCGGCGTCACCGCCCAGAGGACGGTAGAACGCCTTGCCGTGCTCCAGGCCCGAGCGTTGAACGGCGGTAAGCCCATCGGTGTCGAGCACGTTCCAAAAAACCGCTTGATTGCTGCTATAGCGGAACTTGTAATCCTCCACCACCCGCATGGTGTCTTCGTTCCAGTGCAAGTAGGGGGCGCGGAAGCCCGTGAACGGAATCCCGTGCTTGCGGAACAGATCCACCGCCCGGCCCATGTGTTCGGATTGCGTTTTGCGATCGAGCGCGGCCAGGTCGGTGTGCGACCACGCATGCACGGCGAGCTCCGCGCCACGGGCAAGCAAGCGGTGAGCGAAAACGGGATTGCGGCTCATGGGGAGCGCGGTGATGGGGAATGTGGGCCGGATGTCGAATCCCTCCAGCACGTCCATGATGCGTTCGAATCGCCGGGCCATCCGGCCGGGACCGCTGCCGAAACGGGAAGTTATCTGCGCCGTCCGGCGGAGCACGTTCCCCGCGCCGCGTGACTGGAAAACGAATTTGAATACGTTCATGTCCCACTCGCCGCCAGTAACCGCTCGAAGAGACGCTCTCGTTTGGCGCACATCGCCTCGAGCGTGAATCGCTCCTCGACGACCTCGCGCCCTCGCCGGCCCAACCTCCGTCGCATCTCCGGGTCCGACGCCAGCTGTCCGATCGCTCCCGCCAGCGCGTCTTCATCTTCCGGCGGAACGATGAGGCCGCAACTCTCGTCGATCATCTCGCGCACGCTTCCGACGTCGGTCGAGACCACGGGGAGCCCGGAAGCCATCGCCTCCAGGACCACGTTGGGAAACGCCTCCGTTCGAGAGGATAGCACGAGCATATCACTCATGCGCAAAACGCTCTCCACGTCATCCCGCACACCCAAGAACCGGACCCGGTCGCTCATCCCCAGCTCCGCCGCCAGCGCTTCCAGCGCGGCTCGATCGCGCCCATCGCCGGCGACTATCACTCGAAGCGACGGAACAGACCCCAGCGTCCGCGCCGCCGCCCGGAGCAACAGGTCGATGCGTTTGATCGGCTTGAGGGAGGCCACCGCCGTCGCCACCGTGTCCTCGACCGGAATCCCGAACGTCGCGCGCAGCGCATCCCGGTCATCTGCTCGCGCGGGCCGGTAACGATCGACGTCCACTCCGTTGTGGATCACCTCGATTCGTTCCGCCGGGAGACGCTCCACTTCGGAGAGGTGTCGTTTATGCGACTCTGCCACCGCCAGGAACATGTCCGCCTTCTTCAGGAACGGGTGCAGATAGGGCCGCACCAGCTTCCCACCGGTAGCGCTTCCGGTGGCGTGAAACGAAACGACGACACTCCGCACCAGACCGCGCGCCTTCGCCAGGTAGGAGAGGATCACGGTGTTGGGATGGCCGAAGGTATATATGAGATCGATCTTCTCTGCTGCAATGATGCGCGAGAGTTCACGAATCGCGAGCACGTCGAACTTGTGCCGGAGAATGCGCTCGTAAAAAGGCACTCCCAGCGCGGCGAGCTTGTCTTTGAAGTAGCCGCCCTCCTTGAGACAGCAAACGACCACGGAGAATCGATCGGTGTCGACGCGCGCGATGAAGTCGTAGAGTTTCTTCTCCAGGCCGCCCATCTCCAGTTCGTTGTCCAGAATGAGCACTCCCGCGCGGCCCGGCTTTCCCGTTACCTCTCTCGTCGGCGTGCCGCTCACCGTGCGCGCCCCCGTGCCGACGCCAACAGCTCGCCGAAATACGATAGGTATTTCCGAGCGAGCACGGATGCCGCGTACCGCTCCTCTACCAGGCGCCGCGCGCGGCGTCCCATTTCCGCACGCGTCTCGTCGTCGGCAAGGAGCTTCTCTATGCAATCGGCCATCTCCCGGATATCGCCGCACACCACACCCACCCGTTCCTTCCGTATGAGGTCGTCCACGTCGACCAGAGAGAGCACCGGCGTGGCGTGCTTCCATGCCTCGAGAAACGCGTTGGGAAATCCCTCCACGCGTGACGTGTTCGCCAGTAGCGAGGCCCCCGCCAGGTATTCCTCCACCTGCTGCCTCGGGATACGTCCCGTGGCGACGACGTTCGGCATCGTCGCGGCCATCTCTATGATCCGACGACTGTACTCCATCTCCGCGCCCATCGCGCCGCCTATCAAAACGAATTTCCGCTCCGGCAACGAACGGGCGAGCTCGAGAAAGAGCTCCGGGCGTTTGACCGCCCGCAACGTGCCGACCCAGGCGATCGATCCGTCCTCTCCAGTCCTTGGGACGGCGTCCGCCGCGACCGCGGACGGGATGACGCATGGCTCCCGATGCAGTCGCTCCCTGCAGAGCTTCGCCTGAAACTCGTTCTGCGCCACGATCCCGCCGGCGTTCTTCAACCCCCAGAAGAAGATCATCTTGTCGCGCATGTTCCCCAGCCGAGCGGTGCGAAATGAAAAATCGCTGTCGCTGCCGGCGTAGTACACGAACACACGGCGATGCCGCTTGCAGAACCAGGCGGTAAGGCCGGTGACCGAACCCGCGCAGTGCTGGAAATAGACGTCGGCGTCCGCGCGCGCAAGCGCCGACAGAATCCCCGCCGTGCGGGGATGGAAGAAGCGCAGGCCCGGCAGGCCTCGCTTCGAGAAAAACGCGTTCTGCGCCGCGTGCGGGAGCTCGCACCCATTCTCCAGGTCGGAAACGACGAACTGCACCGTGGCGCCGGCTTCCGCGAATGCGTCCGCCAGGAGAGCCGCTTGCACCTCGGCTCCCCCGTATCGGGCCAGGGCACCGGCGGGGGGATCCGTCTCGGCGCGGCCCTCACCGGATCGAGAATCGTCCGGGCCATGAAAATAGGGGATGATGTTCAGTGAGACGATACAAATTCTCATGGGGAACCTTGACACGCTCGGGACCACTTATGGGATTGACATTGTAGCACACGCCCACATCTGATATAAGCTCAAAAACCGAGCCACACGATCTTGACCAGGATGCACCGAAGCAACCTCGCGATGCAACGAATCTCACGAAACCAGTGGGTGTTCGCGCTCGTCCTTGCCGCGTTCACGGCCGTGTACTACCTCGTGCCGTGGACAACGCTCCCCGCGCGCGCGGCTATCGGCCTTCCGTTCCTGGCGTTGTACACCGTCATCCTGCCCGGAATCGCGCTCACGCGGCTGTTTCGGCGCCGCCGCAGCGACTGGCTCGAGACTGCGGCGTACGTTTCGGCCGACGGCTTGGCTTTCCTGCTGGTGCTGGCATTCCTCTGGGCCTTGAGAGGCGTGTCGTTTTCCGCTTTTCGGATCGTGCTGGGGGGCGCCGTCGCGGTGCTGGGGGCGGCGGCGGCGCTCAG
>JBGSIK010000058.1:0-7746 GCA_041742575.1 Candidatus Krumholzibacteriia bacterium | reverse complement strand
TAGCGGCCCTCACGCTAGATGGACGTGAGATCCGCTCACCCGAGGTCATCGCCCGCAGTATTGCCATATCACTTGCGCTTAATCAGAATGTCCCCAATCCTTTCAATCCTCAGACGACGATCGGATTCTCCATGCCAAGCTCGGCACACATACGGCTCGAGATCTATGATCTCGGGGGACATCTCGTGCAGCGGCTCATCGATAAGCCCATGGAGGCGGGCCATCATCAGATCGAGTGGAACGGCAGGGATGATAAGGGGCGAACAGTCGCTTCGGGCGTCTATTTCTATCGGTTGACAGTCGGCAAACGAACGTCTGCGAAAAAGATGATTCTATTAAGATGATCTTTTCACGTCGGCTAATCACCTCATCACAAGCGGGCGCCGAAGGCGACCGTCTGGTGATGAGTGCGATGGCGCGAACGCTACGCGCCGCGCCGCTAGGTGTACGGAAGGAAAATGATGCTTAAGCAGATTGTGAAATGTGCACAGTGTGGGTTCTCGGACCCAGCGTGGGGCGACAATCCAGCAAAACCACCGTGCCCCAAGTGCGCATGCCAACAGCGGAACATCTGGATCGATCCCGAGAGCGATCCAGAAGGCTGGAAACGGGCGATGGAAATCGTACGGAAAATGAAGCCAACGGTCTCGTGACCCGTTCACCCCGAATTTGGCGATTGTGTGTTTCGCAACGTGGCAAAAGTCGTTCGGGGCACCGTCAACGAGTGGATCCGAGAATGCACATTATCAAAAGCCGGTTTGGCGGAGCAAAAGGGTCGCCGCCGGCCTCCGCCCGCCGCTTATTTCGACCGCCAGGTACGTAGGAGGGGCCGATGGACGGTATCCCGCCCGATTTCTTGGAAACAAGACTCCGTCTATCCCCCCAGTTATCCAGGGCCTGCTTCCCCGAGGTCTGAAGCTGCAATCCATTATCTTGCAGTAGATTATCGCTCCATACCTCCCGGGCGCTTCCCCGCTCTTCTCGTGGCCGCAAGCCGTTCGCGTCGTGTGCTTCAGAGTGCGCAATTGACCCCGCGCTACGCTTGGCTTTAGAATTCTTCGCGTGGGGAGCGTTCTTTGGGGAGCGTGGATCGTGAGGCGTGTTGCGCTCCGACCGCTTTCGCAAGCGAACCGAATAGACCCGTGTGATTCGGGTCAATCGGTCCCCCGCCTGCGACAACGCTCGACGTGCGGCCGGGATGACCGAAGCCCAGATCGCCTGCAAAAGCCAATTCACGGAGCAGCCCTCAGAGCAGAGCTCGGCAAACGCGCGACCTGCCCCACTCTCCACCACTCATTTAGGGAACGCTCCGTCGCGAACTGGTACGAAATCGCCCCGCGCACAAGGACAGCTCGGCTACGAGGACGTCAGAAACGCGATGATCTGTAAAGACGTGCTGAATCGAGAAGGCAAGGGAGTTCGAAATCCGGCGGACCGTATTTGGGGAAATCTGGACGGGTTCTTACGCGGAAACGATATATCACCGTCGAGGACAAGAGCCATCCTGGCGAGAATCATTGGGGCGGTATGAAATTGCGAGCAAGGCACGAGTGGGCCTTCGGCTGTTATGAGGATGGATGGGAAGACAAATGTTGTTATACAGAAACGGCATAAGCGGTAGTTTGACATCGTGACCAAAATGAGAAAAGCACGCGTATTCGTCAGTTGCGGCCAGCGGTCGGACCGTGAGAAGCGCATCGGACTCGCAATCACGGGTCACTTCAAATCACGTGGTTTCGACACGTATTTTGCAGAACGTGTACGATCTCCCGACGCTCTAACCGATAATATCTTCTGTTTCTTGGATCGCTCGGAGTATTTCGTATTTGTTGATTTCAAGCGGGACGTACTTCCCGACGATACACACCGGGGTTCTCTCTTTGTGAATCAGGAGTTGGCCATAGCCACGTTTCTGAAAATCCCTGGGTTAGGGTTCTTCGAGAAGGGCGTCAAACGCGAAGGAATCGCAGAATATCAAATCTGGAACGCTTTGGAGTTTGAAGACGGAACAGACATCATTCGCATGCTCGAGTCCGAGACGACCAATTGGGATCCGGACTCTGTGAACGAGTTGCATGTTAGCTATTCTCCGAGCGATACGACTCGGGACATCATACTCAGCAACAACCCTGCGACGCCGCGGATCGACGTCTATCATCTCCGCGTCACGAACAGGAACAAGCGGAAACACGCCTTCTCCTGTTCACCCTATTTGACCAAATTACAGGACGTCTCGACCGGCGAGCATCTCCGAGTCCCATCCGTCGAACTCATTTGGTCGAGCATTGGGGATCACAGAGTGAATATCATGGCCGGTGGATCCATGGAGCTCGACGCGTTCTTCGTAATGCGCGGCAATGGAAATGTCCACTTTAACCACCGCCCTCTTACGACAACGACGCCGCGTTTTCAAATGCCTGTGCTCCGCAAGGGCGTCTACTCGCTTGAGTACTCCATCGTCTCGTCCAATTTCGAAACGATTTCGCTTGAGTTCCGACTCGCTAACAAAGGATCGCATGAAAGCATTGTGGTCGAGGGTTACTCACAAAGAGAAGGTCGCGGTGTCTAACACGCGAATGCAGCTGTCGGCTGCTGCTGATTCGCAGACGGTTAGACGGCGCCGGCACTAGTCGGGGAATGAATCCAGCAATTCGTCCTCATATCGGTTTCGGTCGCTGGTCTGATGGTTCGCGGCACCTTGGCGGTCGGGCCGTTGCCGGTGCGCTCCGTAATCACTGTTCGGGACGCATCGGAAGGGAGGCAGTCAATGGGTGAGGCAATTTTCGGTTTTGTGGGGGTAATTGTTGGCGGGATCATTACCGCAGGTTCTAGCTACCTCCTTGACCGCAGGCGTGAGCGAGCAGACAGGCAGAGAGACACTAATAACCGCGCCATCGAGGTCAAGAGGGCGGCTCGCTTGATAGACGACGAACTCGCACGCGGCGGGGCGTCTGCCCGGATGTGTGTTGAGAAGAAGCGCTTGTGGAACCCGGATGAGCAACTTTTGACGGGAGCCTGGCAGCAATATGGCGCGGTCATCGTCCCAGAGTTGTCCGACGCCGCTTGGCTGGCGGTGAGATTGGCGATCATTGCCGTACATCAGCTCAACAGCGTGCGTGTCGAGCTTGGCCCAACCGGCGATATCTCCGAAAGTCTCGCAGAGGGGTTCGTTCCCCTGCTAAGGGACATCGAGACGGGACGTCTTGCCCTGGCTCCATTCACGCGCGATACGCCGCCCGCATGCGGTGACGCGACCGACCTCAACCGGCGGCAAGACGAAGCCTAGAGCGTGGCTAACACAGGCATCCGGCGGAAGGCGCGTCGCTACGCTCCGCGCTGACGGTGCTGCGGATTCCGATCCGCAGCACCGTTTGGCGGAATGCGTCAGAACAATGGACAAGACGGACTGGCAATTCGTGAATACTTTCGCTCCCTGGCTGGCCGCCCTTGGGACTTTGATGGCCGTTGTTGTGTCCCTTTATCTGGCTCGAAGGGGCGAGCGTGTTCAGCTCAAGGTGTCCGCCGGTCTATGGACGATGGCGGGGGGTGACGACCATGGGAAACGGTTCTTTCTCGTGGATATCACAAACTTGGGTCGCCGCACCGCGACCATCATAAAGCTCTACTGGAAACCCATTCCTTGGAGGAAATCGGGCGTGGTCCAGATAGCCCCCACAAACAAGTACTCGTCGCAGTTTCCTATAACACTTGCCGACGGACAGCGAGCCATGTATATGTTCCCAGCCGTTGAATACGAGGCCGACTTGTCCCGCCACGCCCGAATCCTGCTCCCAGGTTTTCTCCGCCGGTCACCAATTGGGTTTCTCAGATTCTGCGTCGAGACGTCAACCGGTCATTCGTTCAAAGCGACCCCGAGAAAGGACTTGTGGGAACTCGTGCGGAAGTTGGCGAAAGTGCAAGGCAAGAAGGGATCCGCCTAACCAAGACCTCAACCCGGTGGAGCACGACAACGGAGCAAGGACTTCAATGACCGTTGAATCCAAAGGCCGCGACCTCTTCATCGTCGACAACAGCGTCACCGGCTGGACCGGCCTCCGGTACCTGGAGGAATGGTCCGGCATCGCCAAGTCGTTCGACATCGCCACAGGCTACTTCGAAATCGGCGCACTCTTGGCCCTGGACGGCAAGTGGCAGCCGCTGGAGAAGATCCGGATTCTGATGGGCGCCGAAACGACGCACCGGACTCGGAAAGCGCTCCTCGAAGCCGTGCGATCACGTGCAGTCCAGATCCTAGACGGCAGCATAGAAACCGACAAGGAGTCGAATCCCTTTCTCCACGGTGTCCCGGCGATTCTCGAAGCACTGCGCTCTCGGCAGATCGAGTGCCGCGTGTACGACAAGGACAAGTTCCACGCGAAGGCCTACATCACGCACGCAAAGTTGGAGGTGGTTGGGTCGCAGGCGCTCGTGGGCTCGAGCAACTTCACAAAGCCCGGCCTCAGCGAGAATGTCGAGCTCAACATACAGGTCCAAAGTGCCCGTGAAGTGGCCCAGCTTCAGGAGTGGTTCGAGACCTACTGGAACGACGCGCGCGAGGTGACCGACGCTGTCATCGAGACTATCGATCGGCATACTCGCTTGTACACGCCGTTCGACGTGTACGCAAAAGCGCTCCAGGAGTTCTTCCGCGGACACGAGCTGACCGCAACTGAGTGGGACGAGACGCGTTCCAAGATGTTCCCGCGGATCGACCGCTACCAGAAGGAGGCGTACTGGGCGCTCATGAAGATCGCTCGCCAACACGGTGGAGCGTTTCTCTGCGATGGCGTTGGTCTCGGCAAGACGTTCGTTGGGCTGATGCTGATCGAGCGCCTGATCCTCCATGAGGGCAAACGCGTGGTACTCTTCGCGCCAAAAGCAACCAAGGAAGCCGTGTGGGAGCCTCACCTCCGTGAGTACTTGCCCCACATCGGCGGTGCGTCAGACTTCAGCAACCTCGCGGTTTTTAGCCACACCGACCTCAGTCGCAAGGGAGACTTCCCGGAGCGCTTCCGCCGCATCGCCGAACTGGCTGACGTGGTGATCATTGACGAAGCGCACTACTTCAGGAACCCCGGCACGCTCGGCGGCGGCGACGGCGAGGTGGAGCCGTCGCGCTATTACCGGCTCTACGAGTTGCTGGACAACGCGACCAGACTGAAAACGCTCTTCATGCTCACGGCCACCCCCATCAACAACCGGCTTAGCGACTTCCGACACATGGCCGAGCTCTTCACCCGCCGAGACGAGGCGTACTTCGGCCGGACGCTGGGTGTGAACAACCTGCGCGCCCACTTCAACCAGATGGAGAAGGCGCTGCGCAAGCGGGTCGGATACGAAGTGACCGATGCATCCGCGCACATGACAGAGACGCAGGAGATCCTGGCGACGGACGCGATCTTCCGTCAGCTCGTCGTGCAACGCAGCCGCGCCTACGCACGGGAAAGCCAGATCCGCGAGAGCGGTAAGTCCGCTGCGTTTCCCGAACGCAAAGCACCGCAAGTGGCAGCATACTCAATCCGAAAGACCTACGGCCGACTGCTTGACATGTTTGAGAAGGCGTTTACGCGCAAGAGTCCCCTCTTCACGCTGCCGATGTACTATCCGCTCTACTGGTATAGGGGACCGGACACGAGCATCGACCGGTGGGAGGAGGGCCGCCAAGAGCAAGTCGTGGGGCTCATTCGCACCCTGTTCCTGAAGCGCTTCGAGAGCTCCGTCGCCGCCTTCGAGCTGTCGTGCGACCGGTTGCTCCAGAAGTTACTGGCGTTCCTCGAAGTCCACAGCGAGACCGACGCCGAGAAGAAGCGCCTTGAGCGCTGGAAGAGCCAGAACGCGGAGATCCTGGGCTACGCGACGCAGCTCCATCTGGAGCTGTTCGGCCAGGATGGCGACGAATCCGAAGACGAGGATATCTTGCCCCAGGAGATGCTGGATGCGGTTGAGCATCTCGACCGCAAGGAGTACGAGGTCGAGGAGATGATCTCAGAGACGTTCCTCGATCTCGACCAGATCGTTCAGTTCCTCGACGAGGCTCGGAAGTTCAAACCCAGGAACGACGACAAGCTCCAGAAGCTGATCCGTCTGCTCAACTCGAAGGACCTCACTGGCGAGAAGGTTCTCATATTCACGGAGTTCGCCGACACCGCCCGATACCTCAAACTGCAGTTGGAGCAGGCCGACATCAACGGCCTCGCACAAGTGGACAGCGCCACGAAGACCAGTCGGGCGGATGTCATCCAGCGCTTTTCGCCTTACTACAACGGCACCTCTTCGGCCGAAATCGTTGCGAAGGGACGCCAGGAGATCCGCGTACTGATCTCCACCGACGTCCTCTCCGAGGGCCTCAACCTCCAGGACGCCTCGAGGGTGATCAACTACGACATCCACTGGAACCCGGTGCGCCTCATGCAACGGATTGGCCGCGTGGATCGGCGTATGAACCCCGAGGTCGAGAAACGGCTCATCGCGGATCACCCGGAACTCGCGTCCTCCCGCGGCACGGCGAGCTTCTGGAACTTCCTGCCGCCCGACGAGCTCAACGCGATCCTTTCCCTCTACCACAAGGTCACGCAAAAGACCCTGCTGATCTCGAAGACCCTCGGCATCGAAGGCAAGAAGCTGTTGACGCCCGAGGACAACTACGAGGCACTCAAGGAGTTCAACCAGGCCTACGAGGGCAGCAAGACCGCGGTGGAGAACATGCACCTCGAGTACCAGGCGTTACTCCAAGCGGATCCCAAGCTAGAAACCCGTCTCAAGGGGCTGCCGGGCGCGACGTTCAGCGGTCGCAAGCGCGTAGCCAAGGGCGTTCGCGGCGTGTTCTTTTGTTACTCCCTCCCTGCACTGGACAAGGAGCAGAACGAGTTCACCGAGGCGGCTGGCACGACGCGCTGGTACCTCTACGATATCGACCGAGACGCTATCCTGGAAGAACCGGGGGAGATCGTCGAGAGCATCCGCTCGAAGCCTGAGACGCCGCGCACGTGCACGACCGAGGAGGACACGCTCGTGGAGATGCGCACAAAGGTCGAGAAACACATCAAGAACACCTACTTGAAGCGCGTCGACGCCCCTGTGGGCGTCAAGCCGAAGCTCCGTTGCTGGATGGAGCTGAACGAGGGCTGAACCGATGCCAACCGACCACCGCACGCGCCTCGCGAACATCCGCCGCTTCGACCAGCTCGTCGCCTACCTCCGCGATGAGCTGGGGTGGCCCATCGGCTCGGGCGATTTCGAGGAGTTGACGTTCGAGTACTCCCCGGAAGAGTTGGGTATCGACACGAAAAACGCCGCCAAAATCCAGGAGATCAAGCGCCTGCGCCCGCTCTCGCCGAAGCAGCCCTGGGGCATCTTCTTCGTCAAGTTCGAGCCGAAGAAGCTCCCCGTCGTCGCGTTGCGCCGCATCCTGAGCCAGGTGGCGCTCAAGAAGCGCGCCTCCGCCAACAGCGCCGAGCGGCAGGCGTGGGCCGCCGACGACCTGCTCTTCGTCTCCAACTACGGCGAGGGCAGCGAGCGGCAAATCAGCTTTGCGCACTTCGCGAAGCCGCAGGACGGTCACGACCTGCCCACCCTCAAGGTTCTTGGCTGGGACAACCGCGACACGGCGTTGCATCTCGCCGCCGTTGCGAAGGAGTTGACGCAGCATCTGGCCTGGCCCGGAAGATCGAGGAGATGGAGAAGAAGTACGATCAGCAGTTTCAGGTGGTCTCCGAGGCCATCCGGGTGCTGATGAAGCCACCGGAG
>JBGSIK010000057.1:0-3529 GCA_041742575.1 Candidatus Krumholzibacteriia bacterium | reverse complement strand
CTGCCAGATGGACGCTGTCTTCGACGACTTCGACATCGCGGCTGCCAAGACCGGCATGCTGTCCTCGACCGGTGTCGTCGAGACCGTGTGCGACGCGCTGGTCCGGCGCGCTTTCACGCAGCTGGTGGTGGACCCGGTGATGATCTCGAAGAGCGGGTATAGACTCCTCAAGGACGAGGCGATCGACTGCATCAAGAGCCGGCTGCTGCCGCTCGCGCTGGTCGTGACGCCGAACCTGCACGAAGCTTCGTTGCTGGCTGGGTTCCCGATCCGGTCGGACGAAGAAATGCGCGAGGCGGCGGAGGCGATCGGCGGTATGGGGCCGCGGAACGTTGTCGTCAAAGGCGGACACTCGGCGTGGA
This sequence comes from Candidatus Krumholzibacteriia bacterium, assembly GCA_041742575.1. Lineage (GTDB taxonomy): Bacteria > Krumholzibacteriota > Krumholzibacteriia > WVZY01 > JAKEHA01 > JBGSIK01. Next base: position 3,167 of record JBGSIK010000057.1, on the reverse strand, counting down.
GCCGGGGCGTGGATGTCTTCTTCGACGGGCGCGAGTGCCGCCAGTTGGACCCCCTCGCGGTCCACGACCGCACTGTCCACGGCACCGGTTGCACGTTTTCGGCCGCGATCACGGCCCGGCTCGCGTTGGGGGAGCCGCTGCTGGAAGCCGTCCGCAACGCCAAACGATACACGACTCAGGTGATCGCCCACCAGCTGGAGATCGGCCACGGGCACGGCCCCGGCCATCACTTCTACTTCATCACTCCGGAGGATGCCGCGAAGGATTGATTGCGGACGTTCCGCGCGTTTCCGACCGCCGCATCTGCCCCACCAATGAAACGAGCCGGCGCATCACGTGCAGGGCACATGCGCCGGCTCGCTCCGGTGATCCTAGTGAATCTTGATCAGATCGCCGCCCGCAGCGCCGCCCGCGCCAGCAGTCGGGTGGAGTCGAGCACGGGAAGCGGCGATACCTCGGGCGTGATCAGTAGCGGGATCTCGGTGCACGCCAGCGCCACCGCGTCGCACCCACCTTCCTGCATTTCTTCGATCAACCCGGTTATGTATGCGCGCGCCTCGCCGGTGAATCGCGCCGCCACCAGCTCGTCGAAAATGATTCTGTTGATCAGATCCCGGTCCTTCGGCGACGGGATACAATGCCCGATTCCGATTGCGTCCAGCTTGTCCTTGTAGACCCGACCCTCCATGGTGTGGATCGTGCCGATGATGCCCACGCGTCGGCACTTCTGCCGCTGCGCCTCCTTGGCCACTTCCTCCGCGATGTGAAGCCACGGACGTCTCGCCTTCTTGATCACGTCGTCGAACACGAGGTGTATGGTGTTATCGGGGCAGATGATGAGGTTGGCTCCAGCCCGCACCAGCTTCTCCTCCGATGAGAGCATCAACGCCGCCACCCCGTCCCACGCGCCCGCGTCCAACAAACGCACGTAGTCGCTGAAAGGGTGCGTGTGCACGCTCACTTCCGGGTGGGCGTGGCGGGTTCCCATCAACTCGGGCGCTTCGGTGCAGATCGTCGTGTAGCATAGCGCCGCGCCCTCGGCGCTGCAGGCAACGATTCCAATGTGCTTGGCCAATACTCACAGCCTCCTTCGCGCTGCATATGACGTCGCCCATATTCCGACTGTGCAGCAGCCCAACTGTACCCGCCGAGCGGGGGTTTTGGAAGCTAAATCGTGGACAAGGCCGAAATCGATTGACACCCGGTGCGGCGGAAACGATACTTACCACGTCCAGACTGGATATCCCGTCCAAGCCAACGATTCTTCTTTCAGATGACGATCGACACCATCCCGCAGCAATTTCTTGACGTCGTCGAGACGTTCGACAAGAAGGCCGCATTCCGGCACAAAAAGGACGGCCGCTTCGTGGACGTCTCGCATCGGGAAACGCTGGAGCGCGTGCATCAAGCGGCGCTCGGGCTGCGAGCACTCGGGTTGACCAAACAGGACCGCGTGGGTCTGCTGTCGGAAAACCGCCTGGAGTGGGCGATCGCCGATCTGGCCATCCTGACCGCGGGCGGCATCACTGTTCCCGTCTACCCCTCCCTCCCGGTCAACCAGGTGGAGTACCTGCTGCAGGATTCGGGAGCGAGGGCGATTTTCGTCTCCACGGCCGACCAGGCGCGCAGGGTTGCCGAGTGCCGTGCGCACGCGCCCGCGCTCCAGCACGTATTCGCTTTCGATCCGCACTGCCGGGGAGAAGGCGTGATGACCCTGGAGGACGTGGCCGCGCTCGGCGCCAAGGTCGAGAACATGCCGACGTATCGCGAACTCATCTCCACCATCGGCCGCGAAGACTGTGCGAGCATCATCTATACGTCGGGGACCACGGGTGAACCGAAAGGAGCGATGCTCACACACTGGAATATCCTCACCAACGTGAGAGACTGCCTGTCGGTGTTGAGGTTGGGACCGGAGGACACGTGCCTTTCGTTTCTTCCGCTCAGTCACGCGCTGGAAAGGACGGCCGGTTACTACGTCATGCTCACCGCGGGCGTCACCATCGCGTACGCCGAGACCGTCGATACCGTGGCGGAAAACATGATCGAGGTGTCGCCGACGGTGATGATCGCGGTCCCGCGATTTTATGAGAAGATATACGCCCGGGTGCTCGATACCGTCGAACGCAGCTCCGCCGTGACGCAAGGTCTTTTCCGCTGGGCGGTGAGGACGGGCCGCAAGTACGTGGCCGAGAAGACGAGCGGCGGCGCCAGCGGCCGTACCAGGAGCAAGCGCGCACTGGCCGACGCGCTCGTGTTCCGCAAGCTCAAGGCCCGGACGGGAGGACGCATTCGATTCTTCGTGTCCGGCGGCGCGCCGATCGCGCGGGAGATCATCGAGTTCTTCCACGCGGCCGGTGTTCCCATCCTCGAAGGCTACGGGCTCACCGAGACATCTCCGGTGCTTTCCGTGAACACGTTCGACGACTTCAAGCTGGGGACGGTGGGGAAACCGCTTCCACACGTGGAGATCCGGATCGCGGAAGACGGGGAGATACTGGCGCGCGGCGACAACGTCATGCAGGGTTACTACCGGAAGCCGCGGGATACGAGTGAGGCAATCGTCGACGGTTGGTTTCACACCGGGGACATCGGCCATCTCGACGAGCACGGGTTTCTGGTCATCACCGATCGCAAGAAGGACGTCATCGTCACCGCCGGCGGCAAGAACGTCGCGCCGCAGGCCATCGAAAACCAGCTCAAGAACAGCAAATACATCGACGAGGTCGTCCTGATCGGAAACCGTCGCAAGTTCATCTCCGCGGTCATCGTTCCCGACTTCGAGAACCTCCTGAAATCGACCGTCTCGCAAGGCCTCCCCACCGAGAACCCGGGCGAACTGCTGCGGCAACCCCAAGTCCGCGAACTGTTCGCCGCTGAGGTCGACCGGCTTTGCCAGCCGTTCGCCCCCCCTTCGAACGCGTGAAACAGTTCGTCCTGCTCGACCGGCCCCTCTCGATCGCCTCCGGCGAACTCACCCCGAGCCTCAAGGTGAAGCGCCGAATAGTCGAACAGAAGCTCATCGACCAAATCGATGCCCTCTATCACAGCTAGCGCGCATAGCACCCGGCCCGCAACGAGGGCGCACACCAGCTTCGCTGTTCGGGTTGTTGTCAACTCGAGGGGGGCACGCATGCCTCCCTGCTCGGGTCCTCGCGCGCGCGATG
>JBGSIK010000056.1:0-2968 GCA_041742575.1 Candidatus Krumholzibacteriia bacterium | reverse complement strand
CGAGATCTACAACCACATGGAGGTCCGGCGCGCCTCCAGGCTCCCGGACGGTGTCTACCGCGTCGAAACCGACAAGGCCACGTTCGAAGCTCCGAGGCTGCTCAACGCCGCGGGAGCGCGAACGCGCGACATCGCGCGCCTGCTCGGTGTCCACATCCCCACCGAGCCGATCCGGCACGAGATCGCGGTCACGGAACCTTTCAAACCGTTTCTCGAGCCGGTGGTGATATCGCCCAAAAAGGGATACTACTTCTCGCAAAGCGTACGCGGCGAGGTGGTGGGCGGGACGAGCGGCGACGACGAATCGCCCTCGTATCGCTCCAATTCGTCTCCGGAGTTCCTGCTCAAGTACGCCGCCGCGCTGCGGGAGGCGTTCCCCGGCCTCGGCCGGGCCCGCATCATCCGCCAGTGGGCGGGCTCGTACGACATGTCGCCCGATCACCGCCCCATCATCGGGGACGTCGACGGCCTGGACGGGTATTACCACGCGTGCGGCTTCAGCGGACACGGCTTCATGCTCTCACCGATCACATCCAAACTCATGGCCGAGCTGATCACCACCGGTTCGACCTCGATCCCGATCGACGGACTGCGTCTCGATCGCTTCCGGTCGGAAGATCTCCCGCACGATCCATTCATCGTGGGATGACGCGCTTTCTGTCCCGACACGACCGAGTTCCCGTAAACGTTTGACACTTTTTTCGGCTGTGGGATACTCTCCAGCCGACTTGCGGCAGACCTGCGATCTGCGCGCGCGTCCAACCCGACGCCCGGCCGCAGCGCATACGTCAGAAATCGCACCTGTGAAACTTACATTGTCAGACTCACACATTCCGCCCGCGCAACCGGATCCTCTGTCCAATCGCCAGGCGAACCGGCGCGTTCGTCACTGGGCGCTGTTCGCCGCGGGCGGGCTGCTGTACTGGGCGCTGGTCACGATGATCCCCTCCCTGGGCGGTCAGAACATTCTTCTCGTCACGCCCTTCTTCGTCGGGGCCGCCGGATATTTTCTCGGGTTCATCGCGGGAGCGACCGCGAGTGTGATCGCAATCGTCGTCCACACTGTGGGGTTGAACGGCGCCGGGCACCCGGGGCCGTTCGCGACGGTCATGTTCCATCCCGCCGCGCACGTGGGCATCCTCCTACTCGGTCCCGCCGCCGGCCGGCTGCGGTCCCGCGTCCGGCGCCTCGAAGACGAGCTACGGGGCGAGGTCGAAGACGAACGCGAGCTGCACGACGCCGACTTCCCCTTCCGCCCCATCCTCGAGAACACACGGGAGGTGTTTTGGATTGCGACTCCGGACCGCAGAAAACTCGTGTACGTGAGTTCCGCGTTCGAGCAGGTCTTCGGGCGCGGCCCGGAATTGCTTGATGGACGTCCGAGCGCGCTGGTCGAGCTCGTTCACCCGCAGGACCGCAGCGCCTTCGCGGCAATGCTCCGCAAAACCCCCGGCGAGGAGTCACGCCTGATCTACCGTGTCATTCGCCCCGACGGCGAACTACGCTGGATCGAGACCAGGACATTTGTGATCGAAGGGAAGAAACGTGATGTCCGATTCATCGCCGGCATTTCTTGTGACGTGACCGAAAACAAACGCGCGGCCGTTACCCTCGAGACCTCCGAGCGTTTGAACTACGGGAGGTGGGATGAAGCAGAGGAACGGCTCCGGCTATTCGTGGAGCACAACCCCGCGGCAGTCGCCATGTTCGACGGCGACATGCGGTATGTCATGGCCAACCGCAAGTGGATCGAGACCTACGGGCTCGAAGGCGCCGACGTCATCGGTCGCAGCCACGACGACGTGTTTCCGGGCGCGCCCGAGCACTGGAGAAAAGCCTGGCGCCGCTGTCTCGCGGGCGCGGTCGAACGCCGGGATGGCGACCGCATCGTACGCGGAGACGGGTCGGTGGACTGGGTCAAATGGGAGGCGCACCCCTGGCGCATGCCCGAAGGCCAGGTCGGCGGCATCATCGTGTTCACGGAAATCGTAACGGAGCAGTGGCGCTCCCGGGAGTGGTTGCGGCGGTCGGAGCAGCAGTATCGTCTTCTGTTCGATCACATGCCGGACACCGTCACGGAACTCGACACGGAAGGCAACATCCTGTTTGTCAACCGCACCGCCTCCGGGCAGCCCGTGGAGGAAGTCGTGGGGTCGTCGATCTACGCCCAGGTCCCGGAGAATCGGCGGGACGAGTTCCGGCGATGCGTCGCCGAAGCGGTCAGCATGCGGAGCCCGCGAGATTGTGCGGCGTCCGTTCAGACCGCTTCGGGGCCCTCGTCGTGGGCGTTCCGTGTGGTGCCGGTCGAAGACAACGGGATGGTGGTCCGGCTGCTCGTGATAGGGACCGACGTGTCGGCGTCCAAGCGAACGGAAGGCGGGCGCCTGCAGAGTGAGGCGGGGCACGGAAGCGCCATCGAAAACGATGCGAGCGGAGATAACACCGCCGGCGATCGCGCAGACCGCGCACCTTTCGCACTCATCCCTCCGCAAGCGGAGGGACGCGTTGCCGATTTGACGCCACGACGGCTCTTCCCGGAGCCGTCGCAGGGGAAAGAAACGGTGCTCGTTGCCGAGGACGAGCCGCCGGTGCGGAAACTCATTTGCGAAGTGCTGGAGAGCAAGGGGTATCGGGTCCTGCTCGCAAGCAGCGGAGAAGAGGCCCTCCCTGTGAACAACGACCAGGCGGAACGGATCGACCTGCTCATAACCGGTATGGTGACGCCTGGGGGGATGAATGGTCGCGAGACGGCCGCCGGGCTCAAGGCGAAATACCCGGCCTTGAAGGTGCTCTACATCTCGGGTTACATCGGAAAGGCGAGCGTGAAGATCGCCGAACTGGATGGGAGCACGAGTTTCCTCACCAAACCCTTCTCGCCGGAGGCGCTGGCGAGAAAGATACGCTTGCTGCTCGACACCCCCACCACCAGCCGGTCTTCGGTGCCTTTCCGGGAGGCCGAACCACTCCG